>DAIMEA010000018.1:0-20066 GCA_036725585.1 Prolixibacteraceae bacterium
GCAGATGGTTTTCCCCGGGTTGGTGTTTTCGTTTTGCAGGGTAAGGGTGCCTGCTTTTAACCGGGTTTTTTCGTGGGTATTGGCTCCTGCCAGTACCAGTTCTCCCGAACCGGTTTTGCTCAGAGTTCCTCCGGTAATGGCTTCCTGCCAAACCACCCTGGCCGGATTGTGTACGTTGCCCCCCTGTTCTCCGATGAAAAGGGCACGGCTCCAGTTCCCCGTTCCGGTGATGGATAAGCTGCCGCCATTGATCTCGAACTGTTCCGGATCGGAGCTGGGTGCCCCCAAAGCACCCGGATTCTGAGCGGTCGGCATTTGCTCCACTTCAAGGGTGCCATCGGCAATCAGAACTTTACCTGTGAAATCATTGTTGTTCCGGATGGTCAGTTTCCCCGATCCCCGTTTGTTTAAGCGGGCGTCCCCGGTTATTTTTCCGTTTCCCTGGAAGAGGTAATCCGACAGCGCTTCAACCGTTACAGAGGTCGGTGTCACTGTTGATACGATATTAACGGTTTTACTAACGGCTTCGTCGTTAAACAGAACACGATCCTTGTCGACAAAAATATCGGCTGTATCGTTGTTGCGAAAATTTTCGGTAAGCGATAAATCCCATTCAGCGCCGGCCTTATCGCCATTCCACTTTATGGATGAAGAGGCGCGTACTTCCTTTACTTCCAGATATATTTTTCCGTTCCCAGCTTTTAGCTTCGAAGGCAGTCCTGTGATTCCTTCGACGCGAATGGACGAGAGGTCGGCATCCAGGGTGCCGTTCACCGTCATCAGGCAATAATCGCCCGGTGGGAGCCTGGGATTTTCGCTTGTAAGATGGGGTTGGATCCGGAATACAGTTCCCGGAGCACATATCAGGTTCCCCTCTACCCAAAGGGAATCGTTCCGGGGGCTGCCGGGTTCGAACAGGTCGAAGACGATGCCTGATCCGGCTTCGAGGCTTAGATGACTGCCGAGGTGCAGGATGGCTGAAGAATCGCTTTCGCCCATCGCGAGTCGGGCGCCATAACGCAACGTTACGGGTTGGGACAGCAGGCCCGATGCGTTTATCTGGCCGAAAAAGCCAACCCAAACCGGGCTGTTTGTAAGTTCACCGTCGAAAATGAGCCGGCCGTTCCAGATTTCGGTCCTTCCCGAGAAACTGTGTTTTCCGTTAAGAGTCAGGATTCCCAGTCCCTGCTTAATCAAAAGCATTTCACCGGCAAGGGATCCGTTGGTCGCTTCCACCTTCAGGTCTTTAGGGCTATTGACTGTTAACACCGACGGGGAAAGGGTATCTTCCAGGACAATGATGCAGCCTGGTTCTGTTGAGGCATCGAACAGCACGTGCCGGCCATCGGTATAGACGGAGCTTGTCCCGTCGGACATCCAGTTGGGCGAGGTTCGGTTCCAGGCTCCATTGCCGGAATAAACCAGGCGCTCATTGGTCAATGCGGGAGGAGGTGGAACCGTGATTCCTTCGCCTTCGCCCAAAAAGTAACTCACATGGGGCGGTTGGTTGTATCCGCACATCTGCCAGCAAATGGCCTGGCGATACTGATGATCGTGCATCAGCGTATAATTCCGGTAGGGAGTTGGGTCGGTCGTGGTGTACACCCGGATGGCCGTATTGTCTTCCTTTCTCCAGATCACTTCTTCGCGCCAGTCGCCAAGCAAATCGGCCTGCAGCGAAGGGGTTCCCTTGGTGTAATTGCAGGAAGTGGCTCCGGAAGCCAGCAAAATATTTTTCACGATGCCGTCTTCGTATTTGAAAATGGCGCCGGTTCCGTATCCCTTACCGGTGGTAAAATCGCTGTGGTCGGTCATTTCTTCCAGCAAGTCGCCATCCCAGTAAATCCGGTAATTTTCGGGGCCGCCACCGGTTCCGGCCTCTTCCCGGGTTGCGGCAGAAAACATTTTTCTCCCTCCCCATAAAGCGGCTCCTTTAATATCATCGGAAATATTCCCGGCCATGCATCGGCCACAATCGCTGGTTGTATAGTGGTGGATAAGAATTTCGCCGGTAGCTCCGTCGTAAAGAATTGTACCCCACATGGGTGAGTTTTCGAGGCATTTAAAAATTTCGGTACCTTTCCGGAAAGGGTCCAGATCGCCCACATGCATGGCGTCGCCATGTCCCATACGGGTCGAATAAAGGCCGGTACCGTCGTCGTCGATGGTCATCGATCCCCATACGATCTCATCGCGTCCGTCCTCGTCCACATCGGCAATGGTGTAATTGTGGTTTCCCTGTCCATAGTAGGGATCGTCGGGAGTGGTTGCGCTCCATTCCCATCGTGGAATGAGTTTTTTGTTCACTACGTCGTAGGTGCGCATAACCGTTTTGGTGTAAATACCTCTGCCAATGAACAGGCTTGGTTTCAATCCGTCGAGGTATGGGGCGCCAAAAAAGTATTTGCTGGCCCTGTGCCCGTAGTTGTCGCCCCAGTCGGAGCTGCTTCCGCGGGGGATAAAATCAACCCGGTCGAGTTCGGCTCCGGTCATTCCGTCAACCAGCGAGAGAAATTCGGGCCCGGCATTCATGAATTGCATGTTTGCTGTTGTGCCAACGGAATACCGGTAGTTGGTCCGCCCATCGTTATTGGTATCGTCAATGGCCGCACCATCGCCAAAAACAGTTCCTTCCGAGGTTCTTAAAAATACTTCGGCTTTCCCGTCTTCATCAAAATCGAAGGCAGCGATGTTGATTTCGACATCGGGCAAAATATTCGGACCGACATTGATTTCCCAGAGGAAGGTTCCGTCCAGTTTGTATGCTTCAAAGAACGAAAAATGCGTATTGTCTTCGTTCCACCCTTTGGCAATCCGTTTCACGATGATTTCGTATTGTCCGTCGCCATCCAGATCGGCAGCGGTAGCGTCGTTAATTTCGTATACCGATGGGTCGCGGGGTTGAAGTACGATTTCAAGGTAAGAGTGGGCGAGGGGCATGACGGATTCGCAGGGAGCTTGTTCCACCCCGCCGATCAGGGCCGTAACACTATATGCTGAAAGAGTTGTGCCTGTTGCATCGGAATAATTGGATACCTGAAGCGGTATTTCGTTCAGGCGGATTCCATCACGGTATAGGTTAAAGGAACCATCGTACCACTCCGTTCCCAGGATTCGCCAGCTCACGAAAATCCCCTCCCCGGTTTGTACGGCAACCAGTCCGCGATCGAGATTTTCCATCTTTCGCTGGGCAGGAACCCCGAAAAAGAAAACCAGAAAGGCAAAAGTGAGGAATACCCTCTTCATCCAATTTTTCCTGCAAAAAACCATCTGTTTTTTTCTTCTTTTGTTTCGGCTGAGCCGAAATGCACGCATTCGTTAATGATAAGGCCATCTGAAAAGTTCCTCATCAAACCATGTGGAGAGCAATCCCGGCATGTTGGATTTACGCCCACCCCATGCAATGATTGTTCGGCAGGAACTACCGGAACAACGGATTACTTTTCAGACAGCCTCATCGAAAAACGAACTTAGGAATAACAAAAAAAACTATTTAACAACCAGGCGACTAACTTTCACTTCTTGGTTGGATTGAAGTTTGACAACATACATTCCTTTTGTATTGAAGTGAATGGCATCCTTGCTATATGCATTGCATGATTTTGTATAAAGCACTCTTCCGTTCAGGTCGAGGATTTCGAGCAAATAATCACGATCGAAAGTTCCGTCGACATAGAATTTTCCGGTAGTCGGGTTGGGATATAATTTCAGTTTCCCCTGAGCGAGTTCGTCAACAGCCACATTCCCGGCCGTTATTTGCACGCTGCTGCTTTGCAGGAAGTACTGAACGCCGAATTCATCCTGGACCTCGACTCCGTAGAAAATATAATAGACACCTTTGCTGGCAAAGTTGGGAACATAGACCGTATCGGACATACCCGTTTCAAAATACTCGCCGGAGCCTTCGGCACTGTAGTACCAGGCGATGGCTGTAACGGTAAATTCGGGCGGGATAACAGTATATAAGGGTGTTCCGTCGACATTCAGATCGATGGCCTGGGCTTCGGCTGGCGAAATGGCCAGATCAATCACCACGATGGGTTTCATATTGGCGGTCAGGGTGCCATCGCCGGTTTCGGCTACAACGTAATATGTTCCGCTTGCAGCAAAAGACGGATTGTATGTGGGCAAATTGCTGGCAGCGGGTTCGAACGATGACCATGGGCCGTTGACACTGGTTCCCCATTTCCATTCCCACGAAGTAACTCCGTCGACATTCACCAGGGTGAGGGCTTCTTCGATCGCGATGTTCGCGGTTGTATAGGTTTTCTGACTGTTTCCGATGGAAAAGGCATTGGTGTTTTGAGCCTTAACGATGGTCAGGTTGTTGTCGGAATCGTACAGAACAACCGGTTCCCATCCCTCATCGGGGCATACTATTTTGGCAATATCGATCCAGCCTTGTACGGTAGTCCGTTGATCGCCAACGTACTCAATCCGTGCATTGTCGGATACGTAGCAAACGCCTTCCAGCGTGTCGGGGGTAACACGGCCCGGAAGATTGATGCAATGCATGATGGCATCGTCTTCCAAATAAATACATCCCCCGTTATTCGGAGTGTTCGAATTACCCAGCAGGAGGGATTCAACGATCAGTTTTGAATCGCCCTTCAGGTTGACCCTGCCTCCAGCCAAATCCATGCGGAAGAATCCTAAGTTGGTGATGGTGCCGTTTAAAACTTCGAGGGTTCCCTGAATTTGTTGCCAGCCACCCCGAATGTTTAAGGTGTCTTCTATATCGACTGTAAAAGTTGAACCTGCCCATATACCTACCGTTGAAAGGGTATCGTTACCAACTGGCGAATAAACCGGGTAGGGCAATGTCGATAATGAATCGAATGCATTTACATATACCGTATTTTTATACGGATTAGCCACCGGGGTCCAGTTCGCAGGATTTGTTCCTTCATCAGACACCAAGCCCGTCCAGGTAAGGGATTTGCCTGTTGTGGTAGCTGCTTCAACACTGTATAATAATTCGGTGCTGATATGTTCCTCACCATTAATTGTGGCAACCATCACTACATAGTTATTCCCAGCCTGGGTAAACGAAGGTTTGAACGCAGCCGAAGTTGCTGCCGGTGAAAAAGAAGTATAAGGCCCGCCGGGAACCGTTGCATATTTCCACTCCATTTGTGTTGGCGGAGTTGTGAATTCGGCAGTCATGCGGGTACCTGTTTCATTCAAACGGACAAATTGAATGCTGAATTCAGCGGGGGCAAATGAAATTGCATTGGAAACAACATAGAATTCAACTTCACTTTCTGATGGCGTGCCATTGACCAAACAGGATACATAATACGTTCCCGGTGTTGGAAAAATGGGGGCGAAATCGGGCGAATTAGGAGCACCTGCAAAATTGGTATACGTACTTTCCCCTTGCTTTTTATACCGCCAGGTGAACGTAGCGGCACCGGTTACAATGGCCGTTCTAATCAGACGGAGGGTATCCGAAGCTGATGTTTGGGCCTTAACAACCTGACGGTCGGTATTTTCAATATCGATATACGTTGCAGTGGGTACGGCAGAAAATGTGGTGTAATTGGCGATGGCATCGTAATTTCTTTTAATGGTGAATTCGGTTCCACCGTTAATCCAGTTCGCTGTTGGAGAAACGAAATTTCCGGCTACCTTAAGTATCCCATCGTTGATAATTTCGACCGATCCATCTTCGCGGCCTGTGTATATACGGCCAAAACCTTCGGTGGCATCGACCTGCCCGCCGCTGATGTAGATTTTTCCGCCGCTTGTCGGGGAGTTTGCATTTCCCATCAGCAGATTTTTAAATTCTGCTTTGCCACCTTCAACCCGCAACCAGCAGTTCATTCCGTCCAAACGGGGACCATTCCCTTTTCTGAATTTGTAATATCCCCGTTTAACAATAATGCCGGTGTACCCATAATCAGCACCACCCGGAAGGCCTGTTGCTACATTAAATTCAACATTATCGTTATCCATGTTGATAATTACGCTGGGTTGATATTGATCTTCTGTTGCCGCGACAATTTCAAGTCCGTTCACAGAGATATTGTCCGAACCCGAAACTTCCACAACAAAGGGTGCCAGGCTGGAATCGGTTTGCATCGGAATGGTGAGGTTATTCCCGGTGGGAGAACCCGCAGGATTCCAGTTGTTTTCGTTGGTAAACCGGTTGTTTTCGGCTCCGGTCCAGGTCATTTCTGTTTGGGCCAGCGCTGAACTTGTTACCAGGGCCAGGACAAACAACAGGCTGATCCCCTGCCAAAATTTGATCCCCCGTAGTCCGAATACTCGGACTATCGGTTTTTGTTTTGTGTATAATTTTCTCATAGTTCAATGATTTAAATGTGAATACAGTTGTTCGTAATTTGTGTCAATTGTTCTGTTCTTTATTGTAAGGGCAAAAACCAGTTCTTGCGATCCATCAGTTTCTGACGGACAGCTTCCCCGTCTTTCCCGGACAGGATCAGTTTTTCGGCCACTTTGTCGGCCAGGATCGATGGGTTGTTGTTCCGGAGAGACATCCGGACGAGGTCGCCCCAGCGTTGGCCTTCGAAGGCGAGTTCGAGGGCACATTCATCGAGAATCTGGCTTTCAATCACGGTCAGCGAATCGCCCGTAACCTCAAGCGGCTGAAGGTACACTCTGCCCCTGACGCCCATATTCCGGAACCAGGGCTGCCGCAGGTTGGGCGGCACATCGGATATTCCGGTAGTGCGGGCATCGAAGTCGTAGGGGAAATCGAGAAAGGTTTGCTGGCGTTTGGTGTAATCGTTGGCAGCTGCTGTGGTATCGGCTCCGGGGTAATTGGCCCGGATCCCGTTGTTCAGGATGGAATAGGCAATGCGGTGTTGTCCATCGCGGTTGGCTGCTTCCGAATAGCGCAGATGAAGGCTTCCGCTTCGCCACAGGTGCCATTTTCCAATTTTTTCACTCGGGTTAAAATCGGGGTTATATTGGCTGTATCGGTAAATATGCTTCATGATGACCGGTTCGTTATCGACGATATCGAACGAACCGGGCAATCCGAAATAATTAAAATAGTATCCCCGGAAATCCCCTGCGAACGTGTTCAGTTGAACCTGTTTGTTCCAGTTCGTTATGGCCAGATTGGAAGGTTTCAGTAAGTAGCTTCCCCCGTCCTTGGCGAACAAATCAACCAGCGAATTCGGTTCGTATAGTTCGTCGAAGTACAATACCCAAATCCATTCGTTGTGATAGTTATTGGTTTGGGTTTCGTAAAACATGGTGGGCCACATATTCTTGGCGCTCAACCGGTCGTTGTTGTAAAACCGGACATAACCGCTGTTGTATCGCGAGGTTGTAACATCGAGGGTTGCCGAGGCATCAAAAGGGAGCTTGTGTAAATCGTACAGGTCGTTTCCGCTCACACCCCGTTCCATGATGGTTTTAAAATATACGGCGGCCTGGTGGTAATTGCCTTTCCAAAGGTTGAGTTCGCCCAGCAGGTACTGCTTGTCGATATACATTAAATCGGTATTGTATCCATCCATGATGGTGATGAGGCCTTCATCGGTAATCAGGTCCTTATACGGAATCGACTCCATAGCGAAGAGCAGCGAATCGATCATGGTAGGCAGATCGAGATAGGGAAACTTTTCCAGATAAGCCGGGTCGAGACTTTCGATACTGTTCAGCGGTTCGGTGATATAAGGTACGCCTCCCTTTTCGGGGTCGGCAAAATGAAGCGACACCTGCAGGTAGGCCCAGCATCGAATGGCCATGGCTTCGGAATAGCGCACATCGGCCAGTTCACGAGAGATTCGGTTTTTTTCAACCATTTGTCCGAATTGGTAAAGTGCATCGTTACAGCTGTTGATCAGGGAAAAGAACAGTCGGGGACTGGCCCAGGGATTGTCGTTCGAAACGCTGCGGTGTTCCGATAACTCGATCAGAGACAGATCGGCATGGGCTGTTACGTCCATCAGGTCGGCACGAAGTTCGTTCAAGACAATATATTGAGGGGCCAGATCCATCAACTTTCCGTAAATCCCCCGAATGGCCGCATCGGCGTCGTCGATGTTCCGGTATACATCTTCCGGTAACAAAACTTCGTCAGCATCGGGCGTTAACAGCGGTTCACACGAGCTAAAACTTGCGGCCACGAAAGCCGGTATGGCTATAATTGAGATTAATTTTCGAATTTTCATATCACTATTATTTCTTCGTAACCATTACAATCCGATTCGGATTCCCAGTAACACCATTTTGTTTTGGGGGATCATTCCCGCGTCAATTCCCTGTGCCAGGGCAAATCCATTCAGGCTGAACTCTGGGTCGGGACCCAAATAACGGGTCAGGGTTACCAGGTTGATCCCGGAGGCGTAGATTTCGGCATAACGCACCAGCTTTGTTCCTATGGGCAGGCGGTAACTCAGGGTTACATTTTTCAAGCGGGCATAGGAACCATCCTCGATCCAACGATCGGAAAAACGCGAATTGCCTGCCGGATCGCCATAAACAGCCCGGGGCATCCGGGTTTCCTGACCTTCGTATTTCCATCGGTTTCGGGTAGCCAGGGTCTGGTTCCCGGTGGTGCTCATGTTTTCGAGGGAATAGCGAAGATAATTGTATACTTCGCCTCCGTACGAAAAGCCCAAAGAGGCATCGAGCGTGAAGCCGGCAAATTTTAAACGGGTAAAGATTTCCCCTGTGAAATCGGGTGTTGGATCACCGATAATGGTTTTGTCCTCCTCGTCGATGATCCCATCTTCGTGGTGATCGATAAAAATGACATCGCCACCGGCAAAGGGAACCGTTTGTTCGTTGTTCATCCGGTTGAGCAGTCCGCTTTCCCGGGCGACCTGATCGCTTGCATACACCCCATTGGTTTCGTAACCGTAAAACAGGCCAATAGGCTCTCCTACACGGGTTAATATTTCTGCCCCCAAAATGGATGCTGTACGGCTTTGATCAAAAAGGGCGTCTACGCGGGTTGTGTATTTCGAGACCACAGCGCCCAAATCCCATTGAATTGAGGGGGTACGAACAACGCGCGCATTTATACTTAGATCCATTCCGCGGGTGGTAAATCCCCCCATATTTCCAAAATAACCATAATAACCCGAAAGCGACGGGGCCGTAATGTAATCGAACAGATGGGTGGTTTGATTTTGGAACAGATCGAAGGTGAGGGATATCCGTTCCTTAAAGGCGGAAAAGTCGAGCCCGATATTCATTTTGGCGTTTTTCTCTGCACCCAAAGAAGGATTCCACAAATTGCCGGCAACCAGGCCCTGGTAGCTTAAAAAGTTTTTCTCGACATAATAACGCTGTGCCGTGTAATTCCCGATATCGTCGTTTCCGGTCAATCCATAACTAAAACGGATTTTGAGCAAATCAATGGCCCGAGTATTGGCCAGAAAAGGCTCCGAGGAAACAATCCAGGCCAGGGCTGCGCCCGGGTAAACGCCAAAACAGGAACCCAGAATTTTTACTCCATCGGCTTCGGAGCCATAACGCGACGAACCGTCGAGAGAGGCGCTCAGGGTGAGCAGGTAGCGGTTTTTAAAACGATAATCGGCATTAAGGTAGAGCGTAAGGTTCGACCAGTCGCCCAGGGTTCCGCCTTTTTGTCGGAGCAGATAATTTCCATTTCCCAGAGTCCGGATTTGGTCGTTGGCCGAATTATAGTCGGCAGCCCAGTCTTCTTCGAGCGTATTGATCGAAAAACGGGCACCGCCCATCAACGACAGATTGTGATCGAAGCCCAGGTCCTTCTGGTAAAGAGCTCTCAGATCGTTGTTGATGGTAAAATGCCGGAGAATGTTCGCCTTCATCTGGTTGGTGATTGGCTCAATGGCGCTCGAATCGGGAGCAACCCCCTGATCGGGAATGAAAACCGATTGGCGGGTTTTGTCGAACGAAAGCCCGACCATATCGCTAATGGTAAAATTTTTCGAAATTTTCCAGTTAAAATTGAAGGAGCCAAACAAACGGTAATTGATATCTTTCTGGGTCATGTAGCGAAGAAGGGCCATGGGATTGCTGACTTCCAGAAAATCATAATCGGACAGATCGGGGCTGGCAATGCCCTGTTCGTTCTGGATGTATTCCTGCAGGAAGGGCGCTTTGATACGTGCCTGGTGCACCGGGTCGTAGGGGCTTTCCATGCCCGTGGCGGTAATGTTTTTGGTGGTATAATGAAAACTAATATTGGCATTAAGGGTTACTTTTTGGGAAAACCGGATATCGGAATTGAACCGGAAATTGAACCGTGAATGGTCGGATCCTGTAACCGTTCCCTTTTGCCCCAGGTAACCGATCGAAAGAGCATAAAGGGCAATATCGTCGCCTCCTTTGATTTTCAGACGGAATTGCGTGGAATAATTGTCGGCAAAAACCTTCTTTTGCCAGTCCGTATTGTTGCGGTATGCAGGGTAATTCATCAGGGAGGGATCGAGGTTTTGGAAGGGCATGGAGGCAATCGAATCGGCCGTGAGTCCCTTTGTGAGAAAAAGTTCGTTCAAAAACAGGCGGTAGTCTTCTGCTCCCAGCAAGGGGATTTCGTCGGGGGCCATTTCAAGAGTGCCGTTCATTGAGAAATCGATGGACGTAGCCTGCTCATCGGCATGACTGGTCCGGATAAAGATCACCCCGTTCGATGCCTGGGCACCGTAAATGGGCAGTGCATCCTTGACAACCGATACATGTTCAATATCGCCCACATCAATTCCGCTCAGCGGATTCGGGCGAAATCCCTTTATCATCGAGGAACCATATATTCGGGTGTCGTAGATCATGCCATCGACAAGGACCAGGGGTTGGTTGTTGGCATAAATCGAGGAATACCCCCGGATGAATAGATCGGAACCAGCCCCTTTAATTCCGTTTCGGGCACGGGCTTCCAGACCGGCTATCGGACCGTCGAAACTGGCTTCGGCCGAGCCGGGGCTCAACCGGGAAATGCTCTCTCGTTCGGGATGGGTGACGCTGCTTGCCTGTGTTTCATACAACTGCTTTCGGGAAGAAAAGGCGGAGTATCCGAATTCCTGAAAAGAAAAAGCGCCTTCTTGATTCAGATAAACGCTTACTGTTTCGCGCCCCGACAGGAATACGTCCTTCGACTGGAAACCACTGGCACGAATAGTAAGAACATCGTTCTTCGAACGGACTTCGATCGAAAAGCGGCCGTCTTTTTCGGTAAATGTGGATGAAAAATTCGAACAATGTACGGCAGCCAGTTCTACCGGGAGGTTGGTGCTGGCATTCAAAACGGTTCCCGTTACCCTTATTCCCGTCGACTGCTGGTTTTGTGCCCCGGCTGAAAGTCCGGCAAACAATAAGACGAAGGTCAGTATCTTGCGTATATCGTTCATGATGTTCAATTTTCTGTGGATTCAAAAATCGGTTCCAAACGGAAATAATCAGCCGTTACAGCCATTTGTGCCGACTGGGGAATCAGGCGGAGAAAAACGCTGTCGGATTTGGTGAAATTGTAGTAGCCCAGATCGATTTCATCGTTGCTTGCCTCTTCTATGGCGCTATATTCCATAAGGCTTACGGGCACATAGTACGTAGCCGGGTCGGCCGGGTCGTAAATTACATCGGGTGTTCCGTATTGCGTGCCCGAGTTCAGGAGGTTGGTTGCCGTCGAAATGGCTTTGATCTGCTCCGTCAACGGATCGCGTGTAATGGTCACCTGACCAAGCCATTGGGCTAAATCTACCTCTGCATTGGGATAACGGTACGATTTGTTGAAGTCGTTGATAGCCCGTATTTTGACACGGTAGCGGATGGATGCCAGAACCGGCCCGACAAACAGGGCTCCCGATAATTTTTCGCTTTTGTGGGAATTATCGACAATCAGATCGTACCCCTGCGATGCATTGGGCCTTTGGCGGAAGTAAGGTGTGGCGGTTCCCGAGGTGGTGTTCGAAAGATAGGAACCGCTTGCTGTGAGTATGACATTGGCAATGCAGTTTTCCGCTTCCATAACAACCGGCAGAATTTTATGGGCTACCTCAACCCGGCAGTCGGACACGTGATGCACGTAACCATTGCTGGCCACGAACGATGCTGTTCGTGAAGACCGGTTAAAGGGGACTTTTACCCCGAAATAGGAATACAAGGTGTCGGGAGCTGTGTCGCCGGTATAGGCAAAGGGAAAAACCAAATCGCGGGCAATCATCAGCTTGATATAGGCGCTATCGCGAGCGGTTGGAATCTCGTTCGACATTTTGTCATCACGGCGAAAGTATTTTTCATATTTGTTGAATTCGGCGTCGAAGTCCTCATCGCCGGGGATGAGCAATGTAAGGCTTGAGTCTTCGGCTGAGAGGTCGGTTACTGTTAGAAAAAACCTGTTTTGCTCGATCCAGATGCTGTCGTAAACTGGCTGATTGAATTCATTGACACCGGTTTGGGGCGAATTGTATGCATCTAAAACCATTTTGGGCAGCGACTTCATGTAATCGACAAACCGGCCCGGGGGAGCTTCCAGCTTAAGGTAGTCCCAAATAGAATAGCGGGGGCTCAGAGCTTGGGCAACGACCTGTACCACGCCATTTTTCAGGCTGACCTCTTCCAAGGTATGAATGCCTACTCCGTCGATCTGTTCGTTACCGCTGTCGTAATACAGCATTTTCCCGCTTTTCATCTTCAGTTTCATGGGGGGATTATTTTCAAGGCTTGAATACATTCCACTGATGATGTGGTTGGAAACAAACAGCCAGACTTTTTCCGGAGAGCTGGTAAGCGAAGCAGGTACTTCGGCCATGGCTTGATTGTCGGGCGCCCAAACGGTATAAATCCCCGATGACCCCAAATAGCCGTCCATTCCCGAATTTTTCAGCAGGGCGGTAAACGTCGAGAACTGGTCATGGGCTTCCAGGTAATCCAGGATGGTTTCCTGCAATACATTGTCGTTTAATTTGGTATGTTCATCCCAAACGTTGGTGCACCCTGCTCCCAGTAGGAGCAGGATCACGATCAGGGGAAAAGAATATCGCTTCATCGTTGTACTGTTTGTCATAATTCGACTGTTTTTCAACTTTCTGTATCCAGTGTTATTTTCTGTTTGGCACGGTTTACTTTTCCAGGATTAGTTTTTCGGAAAAATTCCGGCTTCCAGGTCATCCCGGTACACCAGCGATCCATCCTTAATATTCACCCGGGGCCAGTTCTGGTCTTCTTCAACCGGGATGAACTGGATCATGTCGAGGCGGAAGTAACTGCCGTTTCCTCCGGCTGTAGCCACAAATTGGATGGTGTGGCTTCCGGTTTCGTTCACAACTACGGTCCCTCCGTCCTGGCAGAGGTACCGTCCCCATTCTCCGTTGGGATCTTCAAGCCAGTTATGGATTCGCCCGTTATCGATCATGGTCTGGATCTGGGCGGTATCTTCGGTGTAATAATGGGAGGGGTCGTACTGATAGATTTTCATTCCGTTCTGGTTCAGCTCCCCGTCGGTGGCATATTTCCCGTAGGAACTGTAGCATTTTGCCCCGTCGAGGATCTTGGATGTCTGTTCGCCGTTAAAATAAACGTAGGCTTTGTATTGGCGCGACGAAGAAGCTTGCGAACGTGTACCCACCCAAATTTTGTAGGTTCCTTTCACCAGAGTGGGCGTGGTGAGCGTGATCGATTTTACAATCTCAGGGCGGAAATCGATGTGGAACCAATCCCGGAATATGAAACAGTTATCCCCGTTTACCGTATTGTTTGCATTGTAATGGATTACGGCATCCTGAGGTTCCCACGAGATGTTGGCAAAGGTACCGTTAGCCAGGTTGCTTTGTCCGTTTTTCCGGAAAACGCCGGGCATTTTCCGCAATTCTATCTGATCGCAAACATCCCAGTAAACGGCAAAGGGATAACGCACCTTGATGGCAAAATTTCCGTCCATGAAGTGAACTACCCCGTTGCCGGCAGTCTGGTCGGAATGGCTCCGGTTGATCACAAAACCGGGCTCGTATATGCCGGCAAAATAATCGTCGTTGATGAGGACATCCGTGCCGGAAGTCCGAATGGTGAGCACTTCCGAGGGAGCCTTGGTGGCCACGGTTTTCGACGAAATCAGATCGGAAACAAAGTGGTATTGATCCTGCAGAATATGGTACGCCATATATAGGTACAATCCGTTCGGTCGTTCCTCAGTTTGGTATTTTAATTTCAACTCGTCGAACGAACGAATCCCGTCGGCTTTCAGTACTTCGTCGGAAACAGCGAAAAAAGTGTACCATGTTGTATCGTTTTGGGGGGAAGGAAGCACATTCAACGAATCGAAGAGCCCCGTTTCTTTTAAAGCACGGGTGAAAATCGAATAGCCTTCGGTGCTTTCGACATATTGGGCAATGGTTTTCACTTCGGGTTCGAGTACATTATTCAGGGCATGGACAATCCCGTTCGACAGCCGTATGTCCAGGCGGTCGATTACGGCATATTTGTTGATTTTTTTCACAATAGAACCGTCTTCATAGTATGTGCCATACGTCAGGTACTGGCCATAGAGTGTTGGGGTATTCATTCGTCCGTCGACAAAAATTTCGGAGCTGATGGTATCGCGGATGACACAAAAGCGAACCAGGTCTTTGAGCTCGGAAGTACTCATCTGCCCAAGCGAATCAATTCCTTTAGAAGCAAAGTATTCGGTAAATGCTTCGTTGGTTGGTGCGAAGCAGGTATAAACACCGTAGGCTTTCAAAAAAGCAAGCGTTTCCGAACGTTTTAGAACGTCGAGGAAGGTAGAAAAGGAGTCGGGCTGCTGTTCAAAATATTCCCCGATCAACAATTCATAATTGGTCCGTTCTACATAATCCGGCTCGTCACATCCCTGAAAAAGGAACGTTGAAAATCCGATAATAATCAGGACGATGGGTAAGAATCGAATGTCTTTCATACTGTTTCTATTTTATCCTTCCTATTCTTCGTAAAATGGATTCTGCACCAACTGCTCGTTACTGGCATCAATATCGCTTTGAGGTATCGGCAGGTAATGGCTGTTGGGATCGTTGAGCTTGCTTTGGATCGACAGCAATTTTGTAGAAGGTGCGCACAACTGGTACATGTTCTTCAATGTCTGGATCCGTTTGTAGTTGTCGCGTTTGGCATAACGAAGGATATCGAACCATCGTTTGCCTTCGAAGGCAAATTCGCGGGCTCTTTCCTTCAGGACATACATCAGGAGCGCTTCCTTCGAAGTTTCTTCGCCTTCGTCGGTCAGGACAGAGGCTTTGGCCCGGCGGCGAACCTGTTGGATCAGGGCCAGCGCTTCGGAGCCCCGAACCGGGTCGTCGCTTTCGAGACCGGCGGCAATGGCTTCCGCTTTCATCAGCAGGATATCGGCATACCGGTATACGATAAAATTGGAGTACGCTTCCGATGGTGATTTCAATTCGGTACGGCTGCGGCCAATGTATTTCCAAATCGCATAATTCATCCCCGAACGATAGGAGCCCCGGTCGCTGCGGATATCGGCGCTGTCGGCATCGACCAGATAAGGATCGGTTGGCCAGAAATATTCCATAACATCGGGATGGGCCCGGTAGTTAGCGTTCGTATAAAAAAGGTTGAAGTAGGGATTCAAAATATCGACATCAAACTGTAGTTCAAAAATCCCTTCGGGGCTGTTGCCCAAAACATACAGGTTCGTGATCCATTCCATGTTGCCATCAACCAGCCAGAATTTCCCCGATTGGATTACTTTGTCGCAGGCGCTTTCGCTTTTTGCATATTCTTCGGTCCAGAGATAAAAGTCGGCCTGCAGCGCCCAAACGGTATGTTTCGTGATCCGGCCTTTGTCGACTTCGGGGGCAGCGTTGTACGTGAAACAGATGTATTTCTCAGCCTCAGCAAGGTCGGCTTCAATCTGGGCCCAGATTGTTTCCCGGCTTGCTTTCGGTTGGGTTATCACCTGCAGGTCGTTGGTAGTCGCATCCAGCACGAGGGGTACCTCATCGAACACCCGGGTCAGGTAAAAATACATCAGGGCCCGGATGGCCAGTGCTTCGGCCCGGTACTGATTCCATTCGTCTTCCGTAAACGACGGATCGAGGGAAAGAATGGGGCCGCCCTTCTCCAAAACCGTGTTGCAATAGTTAATGGTACGATAAAACGACGACCATTTGCAGAAGGAATTGTAGGGCTTGATATCACCCTGCCAAACAAGCATATAATCGTTGACCTGTTCGTTATAATAGGTAAGCATATCGCCCCTGATTTCCCCCCAGAGCAGCATGAGTTCGGAAACACTCATCGAACCGCCCACATTGTTCCCAAGCATCGAAGCATAACAGCCCATAAGGCCGGCTTCGAGGTCGGCCTGCGATTGCCAGAATTCATCTACCAAAACACCGTCTTCGGGTTTCAGATAGAGCCAGTCGTTGCAGGAACTTGTTGCAAAGAAAAGAATCAGTGCAACAAAACCGAGCTGTATTTTTGTAAGGGTACGTTTCATTCTTTATTCCTCCTGTTCGTTAAAATGTTACAGCCAAAATGAAGGTGATGTCTTTCGACCGGGGTGTGCGCGAATCGTCATAACCCACCGTATAAATTTCGGCGTCGGACGAATTGATGTTGATTTCCGGATCCTGTCCTGTGTAGTTTGTGAACGTAAACAGGTTGTTGACGGTTACAGAAGCCCGTATGCTTTTAAAGCCGATGCTTTGGGCAATTTTAACCGGAAGCCGGTACGAGAGTGTGATGTATTTCAGTCGCAGGAACGAACCGTCTTCTACAAAGCGGTTCGAACCTACGTAGTTGTATCCCTTCTGCATCAAGGCACGGGGGATATCGGTTTCGTCGCCGGGTTTTCTCCATCGGCGCAGGGTCGAAGCAAGCTGATTGTCGTAATTGTACATGGCTTCACCGAACATGCGGGTCCGGTTAATGATATCGTTCCCGTAACGGAAATAGAAGAAGGTGTTCAGTGAGAAATCCTTCCAGGTGATCATTGATCCAAAACCGCCGGTAAACAAGGGATTGGCATTACCCAGGTAGACAATGTCGCTGGCGTTAATGTTTCCATCGTGGTTGATGTCCTCATACATGGCATCGCCAAGTTCGAAGAAATAACGGGTGTTTTTATAATCGTACACCATGGGGATTTCCACCCCGTTGGGGTCGGTTATCTTATTGCCTTTGGCATCGCGGGCAATCAGCATGTCTTCGTTCAGATACACTCCTTGGTACCGGTATCCGTAAAACGAACCGGCCGGGTTGTCGATTTGGGCAATGGTTTGGTATTCGCCGTTTCCAATGGTCTCGTTTCGGATGTTCGCATAATTATCGGCCAGTTCGCGCAGGATATTGTAATTACGGGCCAGGTTAAAGTCAAAAGTCATTTTGAAATCATCGCTCTTCACCGGGATCGTTCGCACCGACATATCCCAGCCATAGTTGTCCATAGTGCCCAGGTTGATCACGCTGTTGGTCGAAAAGCCCGAAGTACTTTGCACCGAAACGTTGTAGCCGAACATGTCTTCGGTGTGGTTGTTGTAGTAATCGAACTCGGCATAAATCCTGCCTTTGAACAGTTCAAATGTGAGGCCGATATTGGTTTGTTTGATCGACTCCCACTTCAGGCTTTTCAGTTCCATATTGGTCGGATAAACTGCACTCTGCCCCATATAATTCCAGTCAAAGGAGTTGATGTTGCTGTAGAACATGCCTTCATAACGGGGCGGGTTTCCGTTTTCACCATAGCTAAAACGGAAACGAAAATCGTCGAGCCAGGTGGCCGAACTCATGAAGGGTTCCCCCGAAAGTCTCCATGCCAGCGAGATACTTGGGAAGAAAGCATAACGGTTGTTTTCATCGAAGCGCGAGTTGCCCTCGTAACGGAAGCCCCCGTTAATGATGTAGCGGTCGTCGAAAATGTAATTGACCAAAAGGGCAGAACCAATGCTCCGGCCATGCGAGAGGTCTGTTTTGGGGCCAACGCCGCTCTCGTTCACTTTCGAAGGATTGGATGGATCCTGCTGCGTCGATGAGCCGGAATTGGAGGTCCAGATTTCATATGCACTTCCGATATTTTCGTTGGTCATCAGGTTTAGCGTAGCGGCCACCTGGTGTTTCTCATTGAAGGTATTGCTGTACGAAAGCATGTTGTTCGAATACAGGTAATACGTGTCCGAATCGAAGTCGTAAGCTTTGTTCACCCATTGGTCGGTCCATTTTTTTCCTGTGGCAGTTTGCGGGAGGAACCTGTTTATCTTATTGGAATTCACATCGAACGACAGATCGAGGGTATAGCGCAATCCTTCAAAAATGTCGTAGTAAAGGGAATATTTGGTGGTAATCCGGTCGTTGGCGATTCGGTTCACACCATCGCTTACCATGGCCACCGGATTGTAGGTAGAGGGGGAGGTTCCCTGTGCATTGCTTTCCGGCGAAAAGAAATTGTCGGTTTGATTTCCCCATGCATCAAACTCATAGATCGACATGTTGGGCATTTTCTTGTAGGCAATACTTCGGGCATCGGTCCCTCTTGAGCTTTTGATAGAATTATCAGTATAATTGGCATTGGTAATACCGTGAGCGATCGAGAAGTCGGCCCTCATTTTCAGTTTGTCCGATATGAAATAGTCGAGGTTCAGACGGGTCGACAAACGGTTCATATCTGTGCCCAGCGTGGTGCCAATCTGGTCCTGATAGTTGACCGAAAAACGGTAAAACGCTTTCGTTCCCCCGCCGGTAATGGAAAAGTCATAGTTATTCGTGCTTCCGTCCCGGGTGATAGCTTCGAGCCAGTCGGTATTTGCACTGTAGTTATGAAAAAAGTAGGGGTCGTCGGCCGAGTAGAGAAATTCTCTCCGGATACTGGTGTTCAGGGGTACGCCATATGAATTCTGGTAGGCTTCCAGGATCAGGGTGGAGTACTGGTCGCCATTCAACAGGGGTATGTGCCCGGGATTGAATGAGTACGTATTTTTGTAGTTGAACGAAATAACCGGTTCGCGGCCGCGCGCTCCCCGCTTGGTTGTGATCATCAACACTCCGTTGGCGGCCTTCGTTCCCCACATGGCCGTGGCGGCAGCATCTTT
This sequence comes from Prolixibacteraceae bacterium, assembly GCA_036725585.1. Classification (GTDB taxonomy): domain Bacteria; phylum Bacteroidota; class Bacteroidia; order Bacteroidales; family Prolixibacteraceae; genus DAIMEA01. The sequence continues at coordinate 18,984 of DAIMEA010000018.1, forward strand.
AAGAACGGTAATTTCGTTGATATCGTCGACCGGGATGTTTAACATCTGGGAATAGCCTTCTTCGTTTGCCGTGCTGAAACTGAAGTCGGAAGCAATGGACACTTCGTAGGGAATATTGTCGACAACGATTAGGGGAGTAGCGTTGGCCGAAAGGGTGCTGACCCCGCGGATCCGAATCGACATACCGGCTCCCGGGTCGCCCGAGTTCGAGGTAATATCGATACCGGCCAAACGCCCCTGGATAGCCTCATCGATCGAAGAAGCCTGGACATTCTGAAATTCCATGGCCGAAATCTTGGCCACAGGTATGGCCAGGTCCCGGTCTTCGACATTCATCATACCCGTATTGGTTATTTTCTGGGCAATAATATCGATGCTTTCCAGGGTTTTTACATCTTCTTCCAGAACAATGTTCAGGGAAGTCTGGCCATCGACGGCAACAACTTTCTCTTTGTATCCAATGAAAGAAAACTGGAGTTTGTGCTCGCTATTTGAGAGGGAAATGACGTATTCGCCATCGATGTTGGTGGTTGTCCCCTTTGCGATACGATTGTTTTTATCGAGCTCGACAACGGTTACTCCGGGCAAAAAGTCGATTCCATCGCTTACCTTACCTCTGACAACAATCCTTTTTTGCGCCTGGGCAGCATGCAGGATAATGAATAACGGAAGAACGATCAGTATAATTTTTTTATTCATCGTCGATCGGTTTAGATTCAATAAATAAGGTAGTTATCGATAACATGCACGATGGCCCGGTTTCCAAGAATGTTGTAGTTGGAAGCAGATGACGTAAGCACATTGGCCGTACGTCCCTGGTTATCGGTGACGGTAATGTTTCCCGGATTTCCGGGGTTGCCCTGCACCCGGAGGGTCGCATAGGTGCCGTCGTCCAATTTCCGGAATGTGGAATAACTGCTGTTGACCGTATGGCCCAGAATGATGTTTCCTTTCACGATATGGTATTTCATAAATAGGTCCAGGGCAACATTGTCGTTCGCCAGAACATTTAAATCGCCATCGGGAGCAAAATTGGCCAGGGGTTTCAATACACCGTCGGCTGCAGCTGCTGCAATAGCCGGG
>DAIMEA010000019.1:0-19946 GCA_036725585.1 Prolixibacteraceae bacterium
AAATTGAATCGGAAAGAAGAGGGTATGCCCTGGAACTGGTCGTCGATTTTGTTCGAATGCCGAATACAAGGCGCCGGTTTGGTCCGGACAATGATGAACCGATAAAACCCATTCCTTCGCAGGAACTGGCCGATGTACTTCCTACCTGGCCCGGTGGAACGATGGGCGTGCGAATAGGAGATTACATGTTCCGCCCCCATCAGAAATGGGCCCTAACGGTTGTTCCTGAGGCCGGTGGCTATTTAGGGGGGCCGTATTATAAAATTGTTATAGCTGGGACCAACAGGGCATTGGCAGCAACAGCAGAAGCTGAGGTAATCACCGTTCCGGAATTTACCGGCGCTCCGGAGCAATTATGGCGTATCGATCAGTTAACCGACGGAACGTACCGGATCATGCCCAAGGCCGTTCCGAATTCAAACGAGCAATTTGCGTTGGTTTCTATAGGAGACAGCACACCCACTCTTGCCAAGTTTGATTGGAACAGCGACAATTCCAAATGGAATTTTAAAGCTCCGTAAACGTATTGTCGGCTGGCTGAAAATGCTTTTTGGCATACTGCGAAGGGGTCATGCGGTATTCGTTTTTAAAATGTTTGGTAAAGTACCGGGGATCGTTGAACCCGACTTTATAGGCAATTTCCATTACGGTAAGCTGGCTTTTCTCGAGCAATTGGGCCGCCCTGCGAATGCGAAGGATGCGGATGAATTCAATGGGTGTTTTCCCGGTCAGGGCCACCAGTTTGTTGTACAAATGGGCCCGGCTAATGCCAAATTCACTGCTCAGCTTTTCGACCGAAAAATCGGGTTCATGCATGTTGGTTTCCGTAATATGTTTGATTTTTTGCAGAAATTTTTCATCGAGCGAGGTAATCGAAATGCCCGAAGGTTGTAAATCGAAGTTTTGCTGATACTGTTTGCGCAGGCGCATCCGTTGTTCGATCAACATCCGGATCCGTAGCTCGAGAAACTCGAAACTGAAGGGCTTGGTAATGTAATCGTCGGCCCCGGTTTCAAGCCCTTCATAGCGTTGCTGGTCGGTTGACCGGGCGGTGAGCAGAATGACGGGGATGTGCGAGGTACGGTTATCGGTTTTGATTTTCCGGCACAATTCGATCCCATCCATTACTTCCATCATGATATCGGTCACCACCAGGTCGGGCATGTCTTTGAGGATCCGGTCCCAGGCCTCCATTCCGTTGGCGGCTTCCTGCAGGGAATACTGGTTTTTCAGATTGTCTTTCAGATAGAAACGAATGTCGGGATTATCTTCTACCAACAATAGTCTAAAGAGATGTTCGCCGGTGGGTTCTGCTTCGTTCCGGGCTTGGGGCATTGGTTGGGCCCCGTTGATTGTTTCTGCTGTTATTGCCTGTATTTCGGTCTGGATCTGATCTTTAAGAGGCAAGATAACTTCGAAACAGCTTCCTTTTCCGGGTTCGCTTTCCACCCGGATGTTGCCCCCGTGCATCTGGACAAATTCGCGGGTCAGCGACAGGCCGATCCCGCTCCCCTTGTTCACCCGCGCTCCTTCGGGAATGTTTTGTACAAAACGCTCAAAAATGACTTCCCTCTTTTCCTGAGGAATGCCAATTCCTGTATCGCTGACCCGAATCCGTACCTGTCGTTCAGGCATTGCTTTTTCTTCGTACAATACCTCCACCCCGATCGATCCGCCTTCGGGGGTAAACTTAAAGGCATTGGAAAGCAGGTTAAAAATGATTTTTTCTATTTTGTCGTAATCGAAAGTGGCCCATAATTCTTTCACATTGGAAACGAACATCAGTTGGATGTTTCGGGAATCGGAAAGGTCGGAAAAGGACGTGGTGGCTTCACGGCAAAAGGCGATCAGTTCCTCTTCTTTCCGTTCCAGAGTCAGACCTTGTACCTCCAGTTTGCGGAAATCGAGCAATTGGTTGACCAGGTTCAGCAGCCTCCGCCCGTTCCGGTGAACCAGGCTTAACTGGTCCCGTATGGATGCATTGTCGGTGGTTTTGATGATTTTTTCGATGGGCGAAAGGATCAGGGTGAGCGGGGTCCGGAACTCATGGCTGATGTTCGTGAAGAACTTAATCTTCATCAGGTCCATCTCATGGATTTTTGCCGTTTCGAGTCGTTCCTGCTGGATAAGAAAACGGTTTCGTTCCCGCTTGATCAATATTTGTGCGCTGTAAAAGATGGCAAACAAAACCAGGATCAGATAAAAGGAATAAGCCCACTTTGTTTCCCAAAAGGGAGGCTTGACAACGATGGCCAGGGTGATTTCGTCGCTCCGGACCAGGTTGTCGGAGTCGGAGGCATATACCCGGAAAATATAGTCGCCGGGATGCAGGTTGGTATAGGTTACGCTACGGGATGCATACCGGCTGGTGGTCCATTCGTCGTTGAAACCATCGAGGCGGTAATGGTACACGGTTTTTTCGGGATGAAAATAGTTGAGCGCAGCAAAGGAAAGGGAAAAGGTCTTTTCAAAATGTTTCAATTCCATCCGCCCAACATTATTCAATGAAGCCGGTAACAAAACCCGTTTGTTCAGGGTATCGCCAACGGCAATTGTTTTGTTTTGGACATTAAGCCCCGTAAAAACGATCCCCGGTTTTTGGGGCATGGTTTGCAGGTTTTCGGGCTGGAAAATGGAGAAACCTTCGGATCCGCCAAAAATCAGTTCACCCTTGCGGGTTTTCAGCGCGGCATGTTCGTTGAATTCCTTACCGTGTAATCCGTCCCGTTCGTCGTACACCTTCACCCGGAAGGAAAACGGATCGGCCTGAACAATGAGGTTGCACAGCCCCTGGGGTGTTCCGAGCCACATATTGCCCAGGTTGTCTTCCAGTATGGTGACAATGTTGTTGTCGGGTAGTCCGTCGCTCATGCCCAGTACCGTTATTTTCTGGGTCACCGGATCATACATGTTGAGCCCGTCGCGTGTGGCAATCCAAACCAGTCCTCGGCTGTCGCAACATACATCAAGGGTCGAATTGCTGCTGATGCTGTTTGCTTCGTTGTTGCTGTAAAACTGGATAAACCGGCTCGAAGCCCGGTCGTACAAGTCGACCCCGTTGGCGGTGGCAAACCAGATGTTGCCGTCGATGTTTTCGTCGATGGCCATGATGTAGCCCGAGTGAACTGAATTCATTCCCCCCGGTGGATAATGGATGAACCGGTCGTTTTCCCGGTCGTATTTTTCGAGGCCGCTTCCCAATGTTCCGATCCAAAGTTGTTGTTCCGAATCCTCAAAAACAGACCATATTTCATTATCCGACAAGGAATTCGGAGAAGAGGGGTTGGGAAGATACCGGTTAAATTTCCGACCATCGAAGCGATTGAGGCCGCCCAGGTAGGTCCCGATCCAGAGTTCCCCCCGAAGGTCGATGCACAGATCGACAATGACATTACTGCTCAGGCTATTTGGATTTTCGGGGTCATTTCGGTAGGTGTGGAATGTTTGGGCGTTCCGGTCGAAATGGATTAGTCCGCCCCCGTTGGTCCCGATCCACAGATTGCCCTTCGGGTCTTCGGCAAAGGTATTGACATCCTCATATGCAAGCCAGTTGCTCCGGTACGGGTGTTGGGTGTAGGCAGAGAAACGGAAATAATCGGGATGGTAATACGAGACACCTTTTTTATAGGTTCCGATCCAGATTATCTGTTCGTTGTCGCGGAACATGCAGGTGATGCTGTTTTGGGCCAGGCTTAGTTCGTCGCCGGGATCGTTGGTTACGGTACAGACAGAAAGATCGTCTCGGGAAATGACGATCAGCCCACCATGATCGGAACCTACCAGGATGTTGCCGTTTTGATCTTCGGCGGCACAGGTAAGCACGTTGTTGCCGATGGGATGGTCTTTCGATCCTACATGGAAATGAACGACCCGGCCTGTTTCGGGATTCACCGAATAAATACCATCGTTTTCATTCCGGGAGTATACCCACAAGTGGTCGTCGCTATCAGCCAAAAGAGAATAACTGTATTCACGGGCTTGGAAAAACGGTTTCAGCACGGTGCAGGTCGAAGTCGTTTTCCCGTTTTCGGGATCAAATTTTTTGAGGACCATATCCTGATGAAGGAGCCAAAATCCTCCATGGGGCGATGGGGCAAATCCGGTAATGGGGGAAGCCGAAAGACCGTTGCTCCCGCCGATAGGAAAAAGGGTAATATTCCCGTTTTTTCTTTCTTTCCGGTACAGTCCATCGTTCTGATTAATGATCCAGAGATCCTGGTTCCCATCGGTATATAGATCCACGATTTGCGTCGAAGGGATGGGAATATTTCCGGGCATAAGTGAATCGGCATGCAAAAAGGTTTCGGTAATTGGGTCATAAATATTCAATCCTCCTCCGGTTACCACCCATAAGCGTCCTTCGTGGTCCTCAAAAATCTGATTCACCAGGTTATTTCCGATCGATGCAGCCGAATGGATTTCTTTGCGAAAGATCCGACATTCGGAGCCGTCGAAGCGGTTAAGCCCGTTTACGGTTCCCACCCATACAAAGCCTTTCGAATCCTTGAAAATTGTGTTAATCTGGTTGCTCGACAAACCGGCATCCCCGTTCAGGGTTCGGAACTTGTAGGACTGGCTATAGCCTGTACCCGAAAAAAGGAGAAGGGGAAGAAGGATATGGAGCAAAGTTCGAATCATCGGTTTTTCAGTATCTATAACCATTTTTTTCGTTTAAAATAGAAAATCATCCCAACGGCAAGCAGAAACATCAGCCCCAACATCAGGAAATAGCCCATGTGCCACCGGAGTTCGGGCAGGTATTCAAAGTTGGTACCGTAAATACCTGCAATAAAGGTAAGTGGAATAAAAATGGCGGCAAAAATGGTCAGGGTTTTCATCACTTCATTCGACCGGTTGGCCAGGTTGGAATTGAAAACGGTCAGTTGGTCCCCGATCAGGGTATAATAGATATCCACGGTTTCGACTGCATGGGTTATGAGATCATCAAGATCCTGGAAAAAGGGACGGGAAAAATCCGAGATGAGGTTCGAATCGCTGTTTTTCAAAAATTTGGAAATGTCTTTTACCGGGCGGATGGTTTTTCGCAAAAAGCTGATTTCGGTTTTGTGCCGATAAATGGATTGGACCACTGCTTTACCGTCGGATGAAAGGATCTGCTCTTCGTTGGCTTCAATTTCTTCGCCGAGCGCGGCGATGCAAACACTGTACTGATCGGCAATGGTGTCGAGAATCCGGTAAAAAAGATAGTCGGACCCGTTTCCCCGGAGTTTCCCGATATTGTTGCGCAAACGTTCCCGTATCGGGTCAAAAAATGATCCTGTTTTCTCCTGGAGGGTAATGAGGTATTGGGGGCCCAGGATCAGGGTGATCTGCTCGGTGATGATGCTTTTGGGGTCCGCATCAAAGATCATCAGTTTCAGAAAAGCCACGATGTTGTCCCCCTCTTCGATGCATTTGGGGCGTTGATCGGTATTGGCGATATCATCGAGAACAAGAGGGGAAATCCCGAAATCCTTTCCAATTTCCGAAATGGTTTCCTTTTCATGAACGCCGTCGATGTTGACCCAGTTAATCCGATCGGATTTCAGAAGAAGGGAAAGCTGATGCATGTTTTCCGGTTCGGTTTCCCAGAAGGAGTCTTTTTGGTAGGATATAAGCCGGATACGGGTTTTGTCCATTTTTTGTTGTCCCACAAAAATCATTTCCCCGGGCGACTGTCCCAGAATTTTTTCTCTGTTTTTAAAAAATCGAGCCATAGAATCAGGAAATATCTTTCAGGTTATAGGAATTGACAAAGAGGGTGGTTCCCAGCTGTTCGTAGCCTTCAAAAAGGGCTTCTTTTTCGTGTTTCAGGGTTTCCTCGCGAAATCCGATCAGGGTAAGGGCGGCTCTTTCCGATCGTTTATTGATTAGTTTTTTATACGAAACATCCTCGGATTGTTCGATAATCTCAATGTTCCGGGTGGTAATGGGCAGCCGTCCGCTCACGACCAGTTTGTCGAGTCGTTCGCGTACTTGTGGCACCTCGTTGGGAAAACAAATTTCGAAAATGCGGATGGTCGATTTTTTCCAGTCGGGATGGCCCAGGATAATAAAACTGAGCAGGATCATCAGGTTCGCATTATAGGTATCGCTCGATTTGATCCAGACATGTATGCCCTGCTGAAAATCGAGATGCCGGCCTGTGGATGCCAGGATGCATACGTCGAAATCGCCCGAACGAACCAGCGAAAAATTATCGATGATGTTATCGAGGTTTTTCCCGCTGAGTTTATCGTATTCAAAAATCACCATGTTGTTTTCCATCCCGGCGATTCCGGGCATCTGAATGGCCTGGGCGATGGCCGACGTATAGGAAGGCGAGATCAGTGTATCGATGTACACATGGTTCTCGATGTGCCCGAAACGATCGATGATGTCGCGGGTAAGTTCTTTCGATTTCTCAAAACTCGATGTAGAATAGTAATCGCGGATCAAGTGCATATAGGTTCCAAAACCGTAGCGAAATGAGATCCAGTTCAGGAAGCGAAACACTTCGGTTCGTTCAAAGGTGTCTTCGGAAATGCAAATAGCGCTGGGCCTCCATTCCTGAAAGTGATCCTGACTTTTCGATTTCTGGAGATACACCTGGACATTCCGGTTCATTTGATAAATGGCGTTGGCAAAAATGGACTGCAGACCTTTTCGTTCCTTTTTTATTCGGCTGAGATAAAAATACAAAAGAACCATAAGTCCAAAAGCGATTAAGGCGGCAAGGGAATCGATTTTGAACATCACCCAAACCGAAACAAGAAAACCAAGCAGCGACAGATACCATTTGGAACGGAAGGACGGCCGGTAGGATGGGGAGGTGCCAAAATGGTTCAAAAAGGAAATGAGGCATAACGAGCCGTATGTAACCATAAAAAACATGGATATGATGGCCGCCACGGCATTTACGTTTCCCAGCGCCACAAACAGCAGGGCGATGATGGCAGTAACGAGCGAGGCATTTTTGGGTTCGCCTTTGTCCTCGGTCGATAACCAGTTGTTGATTTTTTTCAGTGGAAATGACTCATCTTTTGCCAGGGCCTGCAGGGTACGGGGTGCGACCAGAATCGATCCCAGGGCCGAAGAAAAGGTTGAAGCAGCCAGGCCCAGCGGGATGATCACAACTCCGCCCAGGGCAATTTTCGTCATGATGAGCTGGTTGTTCTGAAGATCCTCGACAGGAGCAGACAGCGCCAGTTTATACACCACGAAAAAGTAGATAAGCATACCGATAAATGTGGCCAGGGTGGTTCCCAGCGGGATCGATTTCGACGGGTTCCGGAGATCGCCCGAAAGACCAACTCCCGCTGTCATTCCGGTAAAGGCAGGGAAAACAATGGCAAAAACCATAAAAAAGTCCCCTTTGTTGCGAAACTCGGCATTGCCCAGCCCAAAACCACTGGAGGCAGCATGTTCGGTCGAACCCAGGAAAAACAGAACCAGGGAAACAAACAGAATGGCTACAATAAAGTAAAGGGCTTTCACCCCCAGCCCGGCTCCTTTTTTCAGGATCAGATAACCCAGGCCCAGCATCACAGGCAGGCTGATTACCTGACGGGGAAGTTGGAAATGGAAGCGGGTAGCGATAAAATCAAATAAAAATTGAAACGACTCGGTGAAGGCAATGACGTAAAAGGCTACACTGATGGCCTGCGACAAAAAAAGGGCCAGCCCGATGGTACTCCCGATGTTCAACCCGAACGAACGCGAGATGATGAAATATTCCCCTCCTCCCAATACCCTTTTGTTCGTGGCCAGTTCGGAAATGGCCAGCGCAGTGGGCAGGGTAACCAGATGCCCCAAAAGAATGATCAGGATAACGCCCCAAAAACCCAGGGTACCCACGGCAAAACCAAAACGCAAAAATAAAATGGCCCCCAGAATAGTGGAAATGGCAGTGAAAAAGACCGGTGCAGTACCGAATTTCTTATCAAGTGGCATGGTATGATTGCTTTTTTGGTTTGTAAATTTCCTAAAAATAAACATTCCTGACCCTTCATCCTAAAAAAATGTCGTTTACCGACAAAAAATAGCTGTAGCCCGATTGCAACCCTTCCTGTTTTTTTCCTGTCTCTACTTTTGCCTTGAAAACACAAACTTTTTTTTAATCGAAGATGAATGCAACTTTTCCTCAACCCGGCGCGCTTTTGCGCCCTTTGTCTTGTTTTCCTACATACAACCTGAAGGAAAATAACGAAGCTGCCCCGGATTTTTATTCCGAACTCGAATACGTAAGCGGTAAAGTGCTTGCTGTGGGAAGCGATCATTTTGGGAACGACATACGCTGTTTTTTAAAACAGATGAGTATTCCTGTGTTGAACCAAACCGAAAGCGAATGCTTGTTCGACATCCTGATGATTGGGACGTTTTGGAACCACTACCAGGGAAAATGGCGATGGGACTCGCCCTTCACCCAGCCTTTGTTTCATGCCCTTATTGTTATGCGCAAAACAGCGCTAAAGAAACAGGCTGATTGGCTGAGGGGAAAACTTACGGGTCGTTTGCTCGACCGGGAAGCAAAAAAAGTACACCCGTTCGACCTGGAAAATTTTCAGAAACTGATCAGCTGGCTTTCGGCTACCGGCGAATATCCGAACGAAACCCGGGTCCTGCACCGTTGGTTGAATGCTCTGTACAACGGCATTGGCCGCGATGCGTACGAATTTCTTGCCGAAGCTTCGGCGTATGCCGTATGGTTTGACGATTATGCCCGGAAACATCTTGGCGCGTACACCCGGGGAGTGGAATCGTTTCTTGCCACGCACAGGGAAAAGTACCGCGAACGTGAAGATCGTTTGTTCTGTGGACGACCGCAAGCCGAGTATTTTCTCAACATGGTCGGGGCCGAAATCATGAATCAGGCTCAGAGACAAGCATTCCTGAACACCCGAAAGAAAATCGTCCTGCTACCAACCTGCCTGGCTTCCCGTTCCGACTGCCCAACAAAGCATGGATCGGCCTGCCTGCATTGCACTGCGGGTTGTTCGCTGTCGAAAACCATTGGGGAATTGCAAAAAATTGGGATCGAAACGGTTACCATCCATCATAACTCCGATTATGCAAAACGGCTAAAGCCCTGGGCCAATCAAAGCCATACAGGTATCGTCGGAACTGCCTGCGTTTTGAACCTTTTATCGGGGGGGTACGAAATGAAAAAAAGAAACATCCCGTCGCAATGCGCCTATCTCGACTTTAGCGGATGCAAACGACACTGGACAAAAAACGGGATTCCGACAGAGCTTTCCCTTTCGAGAATTATTCATTTGTTAAATCCACAGGAAAAGGAAAACCAAAAGTCGGAACAGTTAAGGATGAAGCCTATCTTTAACCGAAAAACAACCGTCGCCTGAAATTTTCCCATCCGGGTAAGAAGCCGTTCGATTGTCAGAATAACAGTGGATAGTTTTAAAGCCATGAAAACAATCAATTTTTAGAGCCACAAACACGATCATTGATAGCCTAATTACACAAACACAATCGTAAGATGAAAACAAACACCTTTCCTCTCATGGAAGGGAGCCGTATCAGTACGGCAAGCCCTTCTGCCGCGTATTTTCGGATACCGGCCGCCGAAGCGTTCTATCCCTATATCGAAAGCCTGACCGATAAGGTTTTATCGGAAGGAGAAAAACGCTTTAGCCAGCTGATCAGCCAATTTGAAGGGAGCCGTTTTTCGCACTCCTTTCCAAAGAATCTCACCCGGAACGAGGCACTTCTCGACATCCTGATTCTGGGAAGCTTATGGAATTTATACAAAGGCCAGTGGGGTAATTCCTCGCTCCGGAACACAGAACGGATTTACAAAAAAATGCACCAGCTACAGGCTGCACCTTCAGATCATTCCGCGAAAGTGGAAAAATTGCGCCAGAAGCTGGCCCGCAGGGTTTTGAACAACCCCGGCTATACCCGGGGCGATTTTACACCCGATCAATTCAAATTGCTTTGCATTTGGTTATCGGCCACGAATGAATTTAGCGAAGAGGCTTTCCGCATGTACCCATGGATTTCTTTTTTCGATACAATTCCGGCAGTAATGGCCCACCAATACCTGGGAGGGATCATCGATTTTGCCAACTGGTTCGACATGGAAAGCCACCGCGAATACCGGAAATTTTCGGCTACATACAACGGCCTTTCTAAGCCTTTTAACCGGGGCGAAAAAGGAAGGAACCCTAAATATCGGAACGGCCGCGAAGAAGTGGAATATCATCTGAACCTCGTTGGGGCAACCCTTCTGAACCGGAAGATGCGCCCGGCTTTTCAGGGCTCGAAACACCAGATTGTATTCCTGCCCGGGAGACTGGCCAAAAGCGAAAACTGCCAGTCGGTCGAGATCCTGAAAGGATCGGTTTGCTCCCATTGTACAGCCGATTGCGAGATCGCCAAAATATCTCTTGAATTAAAGGAACTTGGGATTTACACCTTCCTCATCAACGAACCCTCGGGCATTTCGGAATACCTGGATAAATGGACCAATCAAACCGAAGTGGGGATCATGGGGATCCATCATGCACTCGACCTGCTTTCCATCTCACTTGAGATGCGCCGGCGGAACATACCCTCGCAGTGCCTGCCCCTCGAATACAACAACGCCCGGAAGTTCCTGGTCAGCCCCGAAAAGAGAGCGGTTTCAAATCCTACGTTCCAGATTCGGAAGAACATTCAATATTCGGAAGTTAATTAAACATTCACCTTTATCATCTACAAACCCGAAAGGGGCCATCAACCGTGGTCCCTTTTGTGGTTTGATACCAAAACTCAATGTTCGCCTTAATTCCAAAATCCGGATATAGGATCCCGAATCCCGACAGATGGTTGAGAGGGATCAAAAAAAAGAGGCACCGGTTTTGGATGCCTCTCTTTGGGTGGAGATTACCGGAATCGAACCGGTGACCTTTTGACTGCCAGTCAAACTCTCTAGCCAACTGAGCTAAACCCCCAATCTTCGGGCTACAAATATATAACTTTTTTGGAAAAACAAGCGTCCCGTTTTTTTTCTGTATTTTTCCGAAAGCAAAACGGAAAATAAATGGTTTTTGGTATAATTATTTTCTTTTTTCAACGTTTACACTATATACGTTCCGGAACCGGTCGATCCCAAGTTCTCACAACAGGTTGAAAAACCCGATACGAAACAACGCATTAACGCTTAATGCTTTTGACCATGGAACCAAAAAAAACCAAAAAGGCAGATCTTGAACCCAAACGCTTTCTGTTTTTGCTCATCGGCTTTGTTCTTTCAATGGGTTTTGTTCTGACGGCATTTATGGGCAGTCGTGAGGTACCTGTAGCACCTGTGTTAGGTACGATGCAAACTCCCGATCCGGGTACAGAAATTTTCCTTCCGCCCATTCCCGAAAAGCCTAAATTGCCTCCACCACCCAAACCCTTCTTTGCCCCTTATATTGAAGTTGTTGCCGATCATTTGCTTCTTGACGAACCGGATTTTGCCAGTACAGAAATCACCGAAGGAATTCCGATCGATGTAATTCCTGCTATGCGTCCCGACAAACCCGATCAAAGAGAGGAAGACATTGTCGTAGTTGCCGAAGTAATGCCTGAGTTCCCGGGAGGCGAGCAATCTCTATTAAAATGGATTGCGCAACAAGTACATTATCCCGACATTGCCCTGGAAAACGAAATCGGGGGAACGGTAATAGTAAGCTTTGTTGTCGACCGCGATGGCAGCATTTCCCAAATCCGTTTACTGCGCGGCATCGACCCTTCGCTCGATCAGGAAGCTCTGCGGGTGGTCGCAGCCATGCCCAGGTGGAAGCCGGGTTTCAGCGGGGGAAGAACGGTTCGGGTCAGTTATAACCTGCCCATCCGCTTCCTGTTAAAACAGTAAAGAAAGTTTTTCATCGTTTTTTAAAACCTTCAATAGCTGAATTAAGAGATATTTTATAACTTTAGCGCCTCGATTGGAGAAAGAAATACAATAACCAATAAATATGGAACCGAAGAAAACACCGAAAGCCGATCTGGAAAATAAGCGGAACGTATTTGTTCAGCTCGGGCTGGTCATTTCACTGGGTATTGTGCTGATGGCCTTTAACCTGAATGACACCGTCAAGTCGGTTGATACGCTGGGTGATTTAAATGCCGGAGTGATTGAGGATGAGGTCATCCCGGTAACCCGTCAGGAAGAGATTAAACCACCGCCGCCGCCACCCCCACCCAAAGTGATCGAAGTACTGACCATTGTCGACGACGAAGTGGAATTGGACGAAGAGTTTGAATTTGAGTCAACCGAAGCCAATGATGCAACCATCATCGATGCTGTACCTGTGATTGAAGAAGATGCGGGCGACGAAGCCGAACAGGAAGTATTTGTTATCGTGGAAGACATGCCCGAATTTCCCGGAGGTGATCTGGCCCTGCGGAAATGGATTGCAGACCATATCAAATACCCTGTGATTGCTGCGGAAAACGGTATCCAGGGTAAAGTGTATGTGCAGTTTGTTGTCGACCGTGACGGTAGCATCAGCAACGCCCGCGTGGCCCGTGGTGTCGACCCCTCGCTCGATCAGGAAGCCCTGCGCGTGGTGAACAACCTGCCCAAATGGAAACCAGGGATGCAGCGCGGAAAACCGGTTCGTGTTTCCTTCACGGTGCCCATTAATTTCCAGTTACAGTAAACGAACAACCCTTAAAGATAAATCCTGGTCCCGGGTTTCGGAACCAGGTTTTTTTATGTATACGCTTATGGCAGAACCCGTTTCAACCGACCCTATTCAGGAAACCGCCGTGTTGGTCGGTCTGATCAGTCAGGACCAAAACGAAAAACAGGCCCGGGAATACATCGACGAGCTGGCCTTTTTGACCGATACCGCCGGAGCCGTCGTGGTTGGCACCTTCCTTCAACGTTTAAATATGCCGAATCCGGTTACCTTTGTAGGCCCGGGAAAACTCGATGAAATTGCCGCCCTGATCCGGGAACAACAGGTCGATATCCTCATCTTCGACGATGAACTTACAGCCACCCAGCTTCGGAATATTGAAAAAGTGGTGGAATGCAAAGTGCTCGACCGCACCAATCTGATCCTCGACATATTTGCCCGAAGGGCCCAGACTGCCCACGCAAAAGCTCAGGTCGAACTGGCCCAGCTGCAATATATGTTGCCCCGTCTCACCCGCATGTGGACCCACCTGGAACGCCAGCGGGGAGGTATTGGTCTTCGCGGGCCGGGCGAAACCCAGATCGAAACCGACCGGCGGATCATCCTCGATAAAATTGCCCGACTGAAAGATCAGTTGAAAAAAATCGATCAGCAAATGTCGACCCAGAGGAAAAACCGCGGAAAACTGGTCCGGGCCGCCCTGGTGGGCTACACCAACGTGGGAAAATCAACCCTGATGAACCTGCTGAGCAAGTCGGAAGTGTTTGCCGAGAATAAACTTTTTGCCACGCTCGACACCACGGTACGGAAAGTGGTTGTAGAAAACCTGCCTTTCCTCCTGACCGATACTGTAGGCTTTATCCGGAAATTGCCCCACGGACTGGTCGAATCGTTTAAATCGACCCTCGACGAGGTTCGGGAAGCCGATCTTTTGCTGCATGTGGTCGATATTTCCCACAGCGGCTTCGAGGAACAAATCGGAACCGTACTGGGTACGCTCGAAGAAATCGGGGCCGCCGATAAGCCCATTATTACCGTTTTTAATAAGATTGATCTGTTTTCCTATATCGAAAAAGATGCCGACGACCTTTCGGAACGAACCCGGCAAAATTGGACCCTGGGCGAATGGCAACAAAGCTGGATGGCCCGCAACAATACCCCTTCCGTTTTTATTTCAGCCCGGGAAAAAACCCATATCGAAGAATTGAAAAAAAGAATGTACGACGAAGTGAAGAAGATTCATGTTACCCGCTTCCCCTATAACGACTTTCTTTATGAGGATCCGATACAGGACGAAGACGAGTAAAGCCGCACAACTTTTAATGGATCGGGGCATTTTTCGAGCAAGGTACTTATTTTTAATCCACTTACCGGATCGATAAAACCGGGAGCAATTTCCTTCATGGGTTCCAGGACAAACCTTCGAAGGCTGATTTGCGGATGCGGAATAATCAGGTCCGGGAACGTAATTATTTCCTTACCGTAAAACAAGATATCGATATCGATGATTCGTGATTCGTATTGTTCCGATTGCCGGCGAACCCGCCCCAGGTCCCGTTCCACGTCCAGAAGCGTTTCGAGCAAATCCCGGGCCGAAAGCGCGGTTTCGATTTCAACCGCTTGATTCAGAAAAATATCATCCGAGGAAAAGCCCCAGGGTTCGGTCTGGTAAAGCGATGAGACCGAAATGGGCGAACCTGCCTTCAGCGTGATTTTGGAAAGCGCCCGGGCAAGATTATCTCTTTTGTCTCCCTGATTCGAACCCAGTGATAAATAAACAGTATGCATTTTCCATTTCAAGATTGCTTGCAAATGAAGCAATAATTTCCGAAAATGCAGAAAAATTTCATTCCGGACCTTCTTTCTGTAATGAATGCATCGGGTAGAAGACCTATTAGCCAAATAAGCACTCAAAACAATAAAATAAAAGTATTTATCCTATGAAAACATTTTTAAAATACACGTTAGCTACCATTGTTGGGATCCTGATTATCAACATAATTGGTTTTCTGATCATGATGGGTGTTATTGGAGCGCTGGTTGCTTCGTCGGAAAAAGAAACCGTGGTTCAGGAGAATTCGATGTTGCAGATCAAACTGGATGCCCAAATCGTCGATCGCGGATCGAAGGACCCGTTTCAAAATCTCGAGATTCCCGTTTTTGCAGGGAGCCGGAAGCTCGGTCTCGATCAAATTCTTTCGGCTATCGATAAGGCAAAAAGTGAAGACAAAATCAAGGGCATTTTTCTCCGGATCGATGATGTGATGGCCGGTTTTTCGGCCTGCGAGGAAATTCGGCGGGCACTGGTCGACTTTAAAGAATCGGGCAAATTTATTTATGCCTATTCCGAAGTATACAGCCAAAAAGCCTATTATCTTGCTTCTGCTGCCGATAAAGTGTTCATCAATCCCGAAGGAATGATTCAGTTCAGTGGCTTGGCTTCGAACAATGTATTCTTCAAAAATGCCCTTGAAAAATTAGGTATTGAAATGCAGATCATCCGCCATGGAAAATTCAAAGCTGCCGTCGAACCCTTTATGCTCGACAAGATGAGTCCCGAAAACCGCGAACAGGTTTCGGTTTATATGGGCAGTATCTGGAACAGTGTACTTGAAAAAATTTCTGCTTCCCGGGATATTTCCATCGACGAACTGAACCGGATTGCCGACGAGAACATGAGTTTTCGCCCGGCCGAAAACGCGTATGCCCACAAGCTGGTCGACAGTGTTCTTTTCGAAGACCAGGTTCTCGATATACTTCGTGGCGAAACCGGCATTAAGGCGCCCAAGGGTATTCCTGTTGTGAGCATCACGGAAATGGAATCGGTTCCCGCAAAACGCGAACACAAAGGTTTGGCCAAAGAAAAACTGGCCCTGATATATGCTTCGGGTGAAATTGGTATGGAAGGAGTACCTGCATTGGGCGATGAAGCCATCAACGCCCCGGAAATTGCCCGCGAAATTCGCCAGGCCCGCCAGGATTCGAGCATTAAGGCCATTGTATTACGTGTGAACTCTCCCGGTGGAAGTTCCCTGGCTTCGGAACTGATTTGGCGCGAAGTGAAGCTGGCCGCCGAAACCAAAACCCTGGTCGTTTCGATGGGAAACCTGGCCGCTTCGGGCGGATATTACATTTCCTGTGCTGCCGATACCATTGTGGCCAATCCCACCACCCTTACCGGATCAATCGGCGTATTTGGGGTCATTCCCAATACACAGGAGTTGTTTGAAGACAAACTGGGAATTAATTTCGACGTAGTGAAAACCAACAAATTAAGTGATATGCCCTCGGCAAACAGGCGCCTTACCGAAACCGAAAGGGCCCTGATGCAAAGTCTGGTCGAAGATGTGTACACAACCTTTGTCAACCATGTAGCCGAGGGACGGGGCATGACCTATGAACAAGTCGATGCCATTGGAGAAGGCCGTGTCTGGACCGGCGAAAATGCCCTTGATCTTGGGCTGGTCGATGTGTTGGGCAACCTCGACGATGCCGTGGAACTGGCAAAGAAGATGGCCGGCCTCGATCATTGCCGTATTGTGAAGCTTCCCAAGCAGAAAGATCCGATTGAAGAACTGCTCAAAGGCTTTTCTACCCGAATGAAGATGAATATTCTGGAAAAAGAACTGGGAACGGATGCCAAATACTACCACATGCTCCAGCAAATGAAGGATACTCGGGGAATTATGGCCCGCATACCTTACGGTCTGGCTGTTGAATAGAAATTTGAACGTGTTTCTGCTGATCACAGAAACCCTTTCCATCGTCAATCTTATTTTCACTGTTGTCCGGAAAACCAAAAGCAAACGGGCAACAGTGATTTTTTTGTACGTCACCCTTTTGACGGCTCCTTTTTTTGTTGCTGCCTAATTCGTACATTCGAACCGTAATTCGATCCGATGGCCCGATATCTTTTATATCCGTTTTCTCTTTTGTATGGTTTGCTCGTTTCTATACGGAATTTTCTGTACGATTCGAAGATTTTGCATCCCCATTCATTCCGTGTCCCGGTTATTTCGGTGGGCAATCTAACTGTGGGAGGAACGGGAAAAACGCCGCATGCCGAATACCTGATTTCCCTGCTCAGTAAGGAATTCCGGGTGGCCTATCTGAGTCGGGGGTATAAGCGAAAAACGCGGGGGTTTCAATTGGCTACCCTTCAATCGACGTATTTAGACATCGGGGATGAAGCGGTTCAGATCAAACAAAAATTCCCCGACATTATGGTGGCCGTGTGCGAAAAGAGGGAAAAAGGAATCCGGCATTTGATCGACCGGATCACACCCGGGGCAGAGGTTATTTTACTCGACGATGCTTTTCAGCATCGTTCGGTGGAGCCCGACATCAACATTTTGCTGATCGACTACACCCGTCCGGTTTTCGACGATCACCTGCTCCCTGTGGGGCGTTTGCGGGAACCGGCGCGAAGCCGCTACCGGGCCAACCTGATCATTTACACCAAATGCCCGCCGAAACTTTCCCCAATCGAGCAACGCATCATCAAGTCCGGTCTCGATATCCGGCCATACCAGGATCTGTTCTTCACACGGATTGGATATGGAGAGATCACCCCTGCCGAAAAAGGTTTATCGCTGTTTGCCGACGATATGAGGAACTATTCGGTACTGTTGGTTACCGGCATTGCCCACCCTATGCCTTTGCTCGAATATTTACAGGGACAGGTGGGACAGATTGTCCTCAAAAAATATCCCGATCATTATGCATATTCGGAAAACGACATGCGCGAAATAGAAGCTTCGTTTCGGGAACTTTCTTCCGATAAAAAGCTGATCATTACCACCGAGAAAGACCTTGTCCGACTGAAATCGGTCGAACATGCCCCGGAAGGTTTTTTTCGGAATGTTTATTATATTCCCATCGCGGTACGGTTCCTCGATCGTGCCCGTGATGCATTCAACTATCGAATTTTAAACCATGTTAGGGAAAATAGAAGCAACAGCCGCGTTCATCAGACAAAGAACAGGATTTGACGGAAAAATTGCCCTCGTTTTGGGATCGGGCCTTGGGGGCCTTGTGCAACGAATGGAAGTAGAAACAACGCTCGATTATGCCGAAATTCCTGATTTTCCTCTGGCCACGGTCGAAGGCCATTCAGGGAAACTGATCTTCGGAATCCTTGGCGGGAAAAAAGTGTTGGTGATGCAGGGACGTTTTCATTACTACGAAGGGTATTCCATGGAGGAACTCACCTTCCCGGTTCGGGTATTCCGGATGCTGGGAGTCGAATATTACCTGCTCTCGAACGCAGCCGGGGGAATCAATCATGCTTTTGAGGTGGGTGACCTGATGATGATCTCCGACCACATCAATTATTTCGGGGTGAATCCGTTGATTGGGAAAAACATCGATGAACTGGGTCCTCGTTTCCCCGACATGACCCATGCATATTCGCCTGAATTGCAGGAAATAGCCCGAACAATTGCCCGGAATCGCCGCATGGTGCTCCACGAAGGGGTGTACGTAGGGCTGACCGGCCCGAGCTTTGAAACCCCGGCCGAATACCGTTTCTTTCACACCATTGGGGGCGACGCGGTTGGAATGTCGACTGTTCCCGAAGTAATCGTTGCCAACCACATGAAAATGAAAGTTTTTGGCATTTCGGTTGTCACCAATAACGGGCTGGCTATCAGCGAAGGCGGTAACAAACATACCGATGTACTGGATGTTGCCTCTCTAAGCGCTCCCAAACTGGAGCAGATCTTTACCGAACTCATCCAAAACATACCCGTATGAACGGACTGATTATCCTGGCGCTGGCCCCGGTTTTTATCCTTGCCTTTTATATTTACTTCCGCGATAAGTACGAAAAAGAGCCCTGGGGCTTGCTCCTCCTGGCTCTGTTTGCAGGTGCGTTTATTACCCTGCCGGTCATTTATGCCGAGGAATTTGTATCGTTTTTCGGGCGGGGTTTTTCCGGAATCCTGAAAGGGGCCTGGCACGCCTTTATGGTTGCCGCTCTGTGCGAAGAGGCCTTCAAATTTTTGGCCTTATACCTTATTGTGTGGAAGAGCAAGGAATTTAACGAAAAGTTCGACGGGATTGTCTATGCAACCTTCATTTCCCTGGGTTTTGCTGCCGTCGAAAATGTTCTGTATGTAACCGGTTCGGGGCTAAACACCGGTTTGGTGCGGGCATTCACCGCCGTGCCGGCCCATGCCCTTTTCGGGGTCAGTATGGGCTATTTTTTTGGTATGGCCAAATTTTATCCCGCCCAACGAAAGAAGTATATACGCTGGGCTTTCCTGCTCCCGTTTTTTCTGCACGGAGTGTATGATTTTATTCTGATGGCCGGTATCAACTATCTTCTTCTGGCATTTATACCCTTTATCGTTTATTTGTGGGTAACAGGTTTTAAGCGGATGAAAAAGCTGAACGAGGCATCGTTTTACCGCAACGATCTGGATCTGGGGATCGATTTCCGGAAGGTTAACGACTATGATCCTGATCGAACGAGCGAAACGACCGAAGCTCCGTAAATGTTTTTTTTCTTTTGATGAAAAAACTCCAGACGATGCTTCCTTTCAACATTTCGGGATGTTCGAGCCCTGTTGTTTTTTTCATTTCTTCCTCCCTCATTTTTCGCAGAATCGGACGGGATTGGTAATAATCGAGATGGGCAACCAAAACAGCCTTGGCGTTTTTCAGATCAAGGGATAGAACATATTTTACAAGGGCAAAGGTATCGATAATCGTTCTCCGGAAGAGAATCAGACAGAAACGTTTTCCCGTGTAGTTTTTGTACAGGGTCCAGAGACTGTTCCGAAAGTTGAGGTAAAGTTTTCTCGGATTGTTGTACTCGAGTGTAGCTCCGCCCCAATGGTACACGGTGATGGAAGGTTCATACATGAGGCGGTATCCCTGGTTTTTCAGTCGCCAGCACAGGTCGATTTCTTCCATGTGGGCAAAGTAACGGGCATCGAAGCCGCCGGCCTGGTGAAACAAAGCAGCACGGATGAACATACAGGCTCCCGAAGCCCAGAAAATCGGGGTAGAACGGTTGTATTGTCCCAGGTCGGACTCAATCTCATTCATGATCCGGCCCCGGCAAAAAGGGTATCCGTATCGATCGATAAAACCGCCGGCAGCCCCAGCATGTTCAAAGCGCGAAGGATCGCGATCGGAAAGGATCTTGGGCTGTATGGCGGCTAATTGTGGATCGTTTGCGAAAAGGGGAAAGATGGGATCGATCCAGCCCGGAGTGACCCGCACATCGCTGTTTAAAAGGCAGTAAATTTCGGCATCGGTTTGCCTGAGTGCTTCATTGTACCCTCCGGCAAAACCCAGATTTTGTTCCATTGGGAGAATGCGAAAGTA
>DAIMEA010000020.1:0-19848 GCA_036725585.1 Prolixibacteraceae bacterium
TGTCGCCGGCCAAGCAGATTTATAAATGTTTTGGATGCGGCAAAGGGGGCAGCCCGGTTAATTTCATTATGGAACACGAGCACCTCTCGTATAGCGAAGCCCTGAAATACCTAGCCCGGAAGTACCACATCGACCTTGGAGGAAGAAGAAACGCCCGAACAAATTGCCCGGCGTAACCGCCACGAGAGCCTGATGATTGTTTCGGCCTGGGCCCAGCAATATTTTTCCCAATTTTTGCTGAACGAAGCCGAAGGACGAAACGTGGGCCTGAGTTATTTCCGCGAACGGGGTTTTCGCGACGATATCATCCATAAATTCCAGTTGGGTTATTGCCCCGACGGGAAGGATACCTTTACCCAGGCCGCCCAAAAACAGGGTTTCCGTATGGAATTCCTGGAAGAAAGCGGTTTGACGATCAAACGCGACGATTGGGTGCGCGACCGCTTTGCCGGGCGGGTCATCTTCCCCTTCCATAACCTGGCCGGACGGGTGATTGCTTTTGGCGGACGGATCCTGAAGTCGGATCCCAAAGTGGCTAAGTACCTCAACTCGCCCGAATCGGAAATTTACCACAAGAGCAAAACCCTGTACGGAATTGCCCAGGCCAAGAACGGTATTTCGCGCAGCGATAAATGCTTTCTCGTGGAAGGATATACCGATGTGCTCTCGTTTCACCAGGCCGGAATCGAAAACGTGGTCGCTTCTTCGGGCACCTCGCTCACCACCGATCAGATCCGGATGATCAAACGCTTTACCCCCAACATCACCATTGTTTACGACGGCGATCCGGCCGGGATCAAGGCATCGCTCAGGGGCATCGACATGGTACTCGAAGAAGGGGTGAACGTGAAAGTGGTTCCCCTCCCCGACGGCGAAGATCCCGATTCCTTTGCCCATTCGATGAATGCTTCGGCCCTGCTCGACTACATTGCTGCCAATGAAACCGACTTTATCCGTTTTAAAACCAAGCTGCTGCTGAAGGATACCGAAAAGGATCCGGTGGCCCGTGCCCGGCTGATCAGCGACATTGTCAAATCCATTGCCGTTATTCCCGACACCATAACCCGCTCGGTATACATTCGCGAATGCAGCCTGATGCTCGAGGTTACCGAAGACATCCTTTATTCCGAAGTCCGGAAAATTATCTCGAAAGTTACCGAAGAGCAGATCGTACGGGAAAAACGGGAAATGGTACGGGCGAAAAGCGCAAAACCTGCTGAAATACAAGTCACGGCGACAGAAAACCCCTGCGCCATCGAAGAAAAAGCCTTGCTGCGGATTCTGCTCCGCTATGCCGGTCACGATCTTTTCACCCTTACCGACGAAGAAACGCAGGAGGAAACAATCCTGAAAGTGGGCGAATACATCCTGAACGAACTGAAAAACGATCAGCTCCGTTCGGTCGATCCGGTCATCCAGCTCATTTTTGACGAATTTGCCGAAAATTACGAAAAAGAATATTTTCAGCCCGAACGGCATTTTATCCAACACCCGAATCCGGATGTTTCCAGTCTGGTAAGCGGTTTGCTGGTCGATAAATACATCGAAAGCGTGATCTGGAAACGCAAAGGGGCCTTTGTGGAAGACGAACACGAAGTGTTGTATGTATTGGTCCCTCGTTTGATTGAGGAATACAAACTCCGGAACGTGAAAATCCTGATCGCGGCAAAGATGGAAGAAATAGGGGGAATGGATCCTGCCAACGACCTTGCAAAGATCATGGAATTGCAGCACACCATCTCCAACCTGAAAAAAGTGGAAAAAAGCCTGTCGAAAAAACTGGGGAAAAGAGCCATCACCTCATAAAAAGGAAAACTTATGCGAACCTATGAAATTGTCGACCGGAACGAAATAGAAGCCATACTGGCCGCCTGCCGCACGGCTTATCTGGGACTGGCCGACCGGGATCAGCGGCCCTATGTCGTTCCGATGAATTTTGGATACCGCGACGGGACAATATACCTCCACTCGGCCCAGTCGGGGCGAAAATGGGAAATCATGCAAAGCAATCCGAAGGCCTGTATCACTTTTTGCCTGGGCGATGAACTGGCCTGGCAACACGAACAGGTTGCCTGCAGTTACCGGATGAAATCCAAAACGGTGATTGCTGAAGGGAAGATTGAATTCATCGACGACGACGACGAGAAGACCCGGGCCATGAACATCCTGATGGCCCAATACAGCGATCGTATTTTCACCTACAGCAAACCGGCCATCCGGAATGTGGGTGTCTTTAAAATGAAGATCGAGCGCCTGGCCGCCCGTGAATTTGGAGCTAAAGCCGTAACGGTTTGGAATCGCTGAATACAAACAACAATCGCGAAAACAGCCCTGTTGTATTGGTGACCGGGGCAACCGGAATGCTGGGTTCCCGGCTGGTATACGACCTGATCCGAAACGGTTACCGGGTACGGGCTTTGTTGCGGAACCGGAGCCGTTTAGAGCAATTTCAGGTCAATATGGGTTATTACACCCCCGGGGCCGAATCGCTTACCCGAAAAGTAACCTGGATTGAAACCGATCTGTCCGATTATCCCGGGCTTTTTGATGCCCTCGACGGAATCGAAATGGTTTTTCATTGTGCAGCCATGGTTTCGTTCTCCCCACACCAGCGAAAGCAAATGTACGAAACCAACATTACCGGTACAGGCAACCTGGTGAACGCCTGCCTCGAAAAAGGAGTGAAAAGAATCTGCCATGTCAGTTCCATAGCCGCCCTGGGCCGAACAGAAGACGGCGAATGGGTTACGGAAGAAACGGCCTGGATCCCGGAAAAGAAACATACGGGCTACAGCATCAGCAAATTTCATTCGGAAATGGAAATCTGGAGAGGCGTTTACGAAGGACTTGAGGCCGTGGTTTTAAATCCTTCGGTAATTTTAGGGCCTGGCGACTGGGACAATGGCAGTCCGGTTTTTTACAAACAGATCCACCAGGGCATGCCGTTTTTCACCCGGGGTGGAACCGGCTTTGTTGATATCCGCGATGTATGCAAAGCCATGCTTCTGCTTTCCGACGAACAAAACTGGGGAAAGGCAAAAAATAATCGCTACCTGATCAGCGGCTCCAATCACACCTACCAGGAACTCTTTACCGCCATAGCCCGTTCGATCGGGAAAAAACCGCCCCGGATCCGTGCTACACGGAGCATGATGGAAGCAGCATGGCGCCTGAACGGGCTGATCAGTCTGCTGACTCGACGCGAACCTTTGGTAACCCGCGACAGCGTAATGGGCGCCTGCAAAATGACCTGGTTTGATGGTTCCAAAATCACCCGGCTTTTTGCCCTCGAATACACCCCCTTCGAAGAGAGTATTGACTACATCGGAGCCATTTTTCGGGACTATCTGTCCAGAATTAAATAGCAGGACGATCGGCTTTGCATCCATACAAAAAAGTCATTGGACATGAGATGTTTTCACCCAATTTTGGGTCATAATGTTTTAATGAATGTAACGAGGTGTCATCTCGCTGATCCCGATTCCGCTTTACGTTTTTGCTAATTCGATAGGGCTAAAAAATTGATCGTTGCGGATTAATGATTTCGGTATTCCCTATATCCCCGGATGAAGATTACAACGCGCTGCTGTTCCGTTCGATACAAGATTCTACCGCTGAACCTCCGGGTGGATCGAACGGTTCTCACGCATGCGTTCCTTTACCCCGGGTTCCACTGCATTCCACCCGGGGTTATGGATATTTAGCCCATACGAGGGCTTTTCGTTCAACCAGATTCCTGCTGTAATTCGATGAAAGCACGTTGAATTGCCTCCATCCCGACGGACATTGTGAACGTAGGGTTCGTTGTTTACACTTCCCGGTATATAATGGCATTGATGTTCATTCCGGCCCCAACGGAGGTGAAGATAAGGGTATCGCCGCTCTGAATGGAATGGCCTTCGAGCTTGTTCTTTTTGATCAGGTCGTACATCGTGGGAATGGTGGCTGCCGATGTATTGCCCAGGGTATTGATGGTCATGGGCATGATCTCGTCGGTGGTGCCTTTGATCTTATACAGCTTCATTAAGCGCTGACAGATCGCTTCGTCCATCTTCTGGTTGGCCTGATGGATGAGCACTTTTTGGACATCGTTCAGTTCAACACCGGCTTTTTGCAGGGCTTCTCGGGCAACGCCCGGTACATATTGGAGGGCGTAAACATACACTTTATGCCCCTGCATCCGGATATAGCTTTTGGTCTGATCGTGATCGGGATTCAGCGAAGGTCCATGAACGAGGAGATCGGACCATTCAACGGCATCGGTACGTTCGGCATGGGACAGGATTCCGACAGGCGTTTCGCTTTCGGTTGCTTCGACGATCACCGCCCCGGCTCCGTCGGCAAAAATCATCAAATCGCGGTCGTAGGGGTCGCCAACCCGCGAATTCATGTCGGCGCCAATCACGAGGCCTCGTTTGTAGGTTCCCGATTTTATGAAGGAATTAGCCACAATCATGGCCTGGACCCATCCCGGGCAGCCGGCGACTACATCGAAAGCCACCATCGATGGTTTGACAATATTGAGATGGAGTTTCACTTTAGCGGCTATGTTGGGGATCAATTCAATGCGTTGGGTCTCGATGGGCATATCGCCAAAGTTGTGACCAACAATAATAAAATCGAGCGTTTCGGGATCGATACCCGAACTTTCGAGGGCATCTTTGGCCGCCAAAGCGCCCAGGTCGGAAGTCATTTGTTTCTCGGTTCCCCAACGACGTTCTTTAATGTTGGTGATTTCGAAAAATTTATCGATAATTTCCCGGTTGGGTTTGTCGATCAGGCTCCGGGTTTTCGGTTCAAAAAAACGATGATTCAGAAAATCGTCGTTGCTAATTAACACTTCCGGAATATAACTCCCGCTTCCGATAATAGTGGTGTACAAGTTCTTATTCATCATGGATAATGCACTATCAGGTTGTTATGCAGAATTTTTTTATGATAACATCGTTACCGTCAAAAACGGCATAGGAAAAATGATGGATCCAATCGCCCGGGTAAATCAGAAAACAGTCGGGACGAATTTCTTTTTTCAGGAGCAAATGGCGATGCCCCAAAATGAAAAAATCGACGGAATGTTTTTCGGTATATTTCCGTGCAAACTGCACCTCGGCTTCATCTCCCGGGTTGGCTTTTACCAGCGGTTCGGCATTCTTGTCCTTCATGCTCTTTTTTGCCCAGAGGTTTCCCAATCCAACGGCCCAATCGGGATGAAGCAGGGAAAAGAGGGAACGGGCGGTTTTGCTTCTGAATATCCTCTTCAGGAAAAGATAACTCTTATCGCCGGGATCCAGCCCGTCGCCATGAGAGAGGTAAAACGTTTTACCTCCTATTTGTTTTACGAGAAAATCACGATGCAAAATGACACCGGTTTCCCGAGGCAGGTAATCGCTGACCCATAGGTCGTGGTTTCCCGTGAAATAGTGAACCGGAATCCCTGAGTCGGTTATTTCCGCCAGTTTTCCAAGGGTTCGGGTAAAGCCTCGGGGAACAACCCGGGGATATTCGAACCAGTAATCGAAAACATCGCCCAGCAAGTAGATCTCATGGGCATCGGCACATGCTTCGCCCAAAAACCGGACAAACAGCTTTTCCCGTTCGGCATTGTTGGTTAAGGCAGCTGCACCTAAATGAACATCAGAAACAAAATATGTTTTCTTCTCGGTCAATCTTCAGATATTAAAAAAAGAGCCATCGTCCCGGGATCCGCTTGTTTTTTATTCATACAAAAACCGCCAACATCCAATCATAAACCGGTACCCCGGAACCTGCTTTTTAAAACGGGCGCAAGATAGAAAAAAATACAGTCGTACGTTAAAAATGCAATCGCTTTGCTGAATCTGGGGGGGAAAATATCGAATATTGATAGCAATCAGTTCAAAATTTCGTTGAGTTTTGCATAAAGGGCCGGTCCTTTCAAGTCGCGGGCAACAATTACACCCTCCTTGTCCAACAGGTAATTCGAAGGCACCGAGCGAATATTGTAATTCATCAGGGCCGTGTTGCAACCCTGCAGATCGTTCACCTGGGTCCAGGTAAGCTGGTCGGCCTTTAAAACGTCCAACCAGTCGTTTTTCGACGTGTCGACACAAACCTGGTAAATTTCAAACCCACGTGGATTAAATTTTAAGTAATTTTCCCGGAGCACGGGATTCTGGATTCGGCTGTCGCGATCGTATACCGACCAGAAATGAAGCAGGACGTATTTACCCCGGAACGAACTCAGGGCAATTTCTTTCCCAAGGGGGTTGGGCAGGACAAGCTCGGGCGAGTTGACTCCTTTTTCGCGGATGAATTCCCGGATTTTTTCGTTCCGGACCGTTTCCATCATGTTCCGGGCATCCTGGTATAAGGTAACAACGTGCTCCGATTGCGGATACAGTGCATGCAGGGCCGATGCGGCAACTTTGATGGTTTGCAGATTCTGCACAATGTATTCCCCGTTTTTGAATTTTTGGTATATGGCCATAAGAGAGGCCATCGAAAAGGGATTTTCCCCGATAAAGTTGTTGACGTATTCCTGATGCTCGCGGTATAAGGTCTGCATTTCCTGCTGCCAATCCAATATTTTCCCCTGGGAAACGCCATCGCGTCGACCGATTTGAAGAAGCGATTCGAGCGAATCGATGCCCATCTGCGTTTGGCTGAGCTGTTGGTTCAATTGTTGCACCTGCCGCGAACCTGGCGATCCTTCAATCGAATAATCTTTGGTAAAATTAATGAAATCGGCCGAGAAAACGACCCTTTCTGCCGAATCGAGCAAAAGAGTAATGAATTTTTGTTCGTTGAGCTTTAGCAGGAAAAAGCTCGGATACGATACCTCTCCCCGAAGGATGAACCGACCATTTCGATCAATTTTGGCCGAATCGAACGGGACGGTCCTGTTCACTTCCAATTTTTCGAGAAAAATGGTTGGCGAAAGGGAATTGGTAAGGGTTCCGTCGATAACAAATTGATCCGAACGCTGGCAGGCCGGAAAAAGGAAGGTTGCGAATAGGACAATCAGAATTTTTTGCACGGTTCTTTTCTATTTCTTTTTTTGCGAAAATAGCCTTTTTCGGCTTCGACTTTTCGTTTCTAACATTTTTTAAGAATTGACCCTGGGTCGATTGTTTTCAATTATTCTGTATTTTTGAAGCCGTTTGATCCATACCTGCAGGTTTTGAAGATTTACACCCACATTGAGGATTTTCACGTATCCCGTCCCGTGCTTACCATTGGAACCTTCGATGGCATTCATTTGGGGCACAGGGCAGTAATCGGGCAACTTACCCGTATTGCCCACGAAGTCGACGGCGAGAGTGTGGTGTTTACCTTCTACCCACATCCCCGGCTGGTGGTTTCGGCCCGAGAATCGAATCTCCGCCTGCTAACCACCCTCGAAGAAAAAAAGAGGCAACTCGAGCGCTCGGGAATCGAACATCTGGTGGTTTATCCCTTTACCGAGGCTTTTGCCAGACTGACGTACGAGCAATTCATTGCCGACTTGCTCGTAGGAAAAATGAACATCCACACCCTGGTTGTGGGACACGATCACCGGCTCGGGAAAAACCGGGAGGGAACCTATGAAAATATTCAAAAACTGGCCACCCAATGGGGTTTCTCGTTGCAGAAAATTGAACCCTTCCTGGTACAGGGTTTCGATGTCAGCTCGTCGAAAATACGGAACGTGCTACTGGCTGGCGATGTTGTACGGGCCAATCAATTTCTCGGTTACACCTTTACCCTGCAGGGCACGGTAACCGAAGGGAACCGAATCGGGCGGAGCATCGGTTTCCCCACCGCAAATATTGTTGCCGGCGATCCCCACAAACTGATTCCCGCCGAAGGAGTCTATGCCATAACGGCCTTTCTTGGCGACCGGTTTTTCAAAGGGATGCTGAACATCGGATTCCGGCCTACCCTGCATGCCAACGCCGATCACCGCACCATTGAAGCCCACCTGTTCGATTTCGATGAAGATATTTACCATAAAGAAATTACGCTCTGCTTTCATCAACGGATCCGCGATGAAAAAAAATTCGAAAACATCGGGGCCTTGCAGCAACAACTCATCGCCGACCGGGAGCAGGTACAAAAAATTTTATCGGGTTTGACCCCAGAACCCTGACCGGGTTTTAAACCCTGCCAGGGTTAAATTTTGATTTTTTTTAAAACCAATGTTGCATTATCTTTGCCCTCTAAATTTTACGAAATGATTGTATCTACAGAAAAGAAAACCGACTACAAAGTAGCCGATTTATCGCTGGCGGAATTTGGCCGGAAAGAGATTGAGATTGCCGAGAAGGAAATGCCCGGACTGATGTCGCTTCGGGCCAAATTCGGGGCTTCAAAACCCCTGAAGGGGGCGCGGATCACAGGATCGCTGCACATGACCATTCAAACAGCCGTATTGATTGAAACACTGGTCGAACTGGGCGCTGAAGTGCGCTGGGCCAGTTGCAACATATTTTCAACCCAAGACCATGCCGCTGCTGCCATTGCCGCAGCAGGTATCCCCGTTTTTGCCTGGAAGGGCGAAAACCTGGCCGAATACTGGTGGTGTACCGAGCGGGCGCTCGATCTTGGCAACGGGCTTGGACCCCATACCATCGTCGACGACGGTGGCGATGCCACGCTGATGGTCCACCTCGGATACCAAGCGGAAGAAAATCCTTCCCTACTCGATCAAGCCGTTGATGCAGAGGATGAAATACAGTTATTCAAGGCTTTGAAAAAAATCATTGGAGACGATCCGCAACGCTGGCACCGAATTTCCAAAGACCTCAAAGGGGTTTCGGAAGAAACAACCACCGGCGTGCACCGGCTTTATCAAATGCTCGATGAAGGAAAGCTCTTGTTCCCGGCCATCAACGTAAACGACTCGGTTACCAAATCAAAATTTGATAACCTGTACGGTTGTCGCGAGTCACTGGCCGACGGGATTAAACGGGCCACCGATGTGATGATTGCCGGGAAAGTGGTGGTCGTTGCCGGTTACGGCGATGTGGGCAAAGGAAGCGCCCGCTCAATGAGGGGCTATGGCGCCCGGGTGATCGTAACCGAAATCGACCCAATTTGCGCCTTGCAGGCTGCCATGGAAGGCTTTGAAGTGAAAACGATGGAAGAAGCGATCTCCGAAGGAAACATTTTTGTTACCACAACCGGGAACAGAGATGTGATCACCGCCGAGCACATGGCCGCTATGAAAGACCAGTCGATCGTGTGCAACATCGGGCATTTCGACAACGAAATCCAGGTGAGCCGGCTCGAAAAATGGCCCGGGATCCGGAAAACGAACATCAAACCGCAAGTCGACAAATATACCTACCCCGACGGTCACTCCATTTTCCTGCTGGCCGAGGGCCGACTGGTGAACCTGGGCTGCGCCACAGGCCATCCTTCATTCGTGATGAGCTACTCCTTCACCAACCAAACCCTTGCCCAAATTGAATTGAATACCAAAACCTACGAGCTGGGCGTGTATCGGCTTCCGAAACACCTCGACGAGGAAGTAGCCCGCTTGCACCTCGAGCAAATTGGTGTGAAACTGACCCGGCTAAGCCCCGAACAGGCCCGGTATATCGGCGTTCCTGTCGAGGGACCTTATAAACCCGATCATTACCGGTATTGATCGGATCCGTTTTGGAGATACCGTTTCAAACGGAATAAGCAACACAAATACAAATTGTTACAAGATAAGAGGCATCTCAAAAGGGTGCCTCATTTTTTTCGGGCTGTTTTTGAAAAATCATGAGTCGGTCCGTCTTCCGTCTTCCGTCTTCCGTCTTACAAAGGAATATTCCCGTGTTTTTTCGGCGGGTTCGATTCGCGTTTTGTACGTGCCATGTCGAGCGCCTGGATCAGTTTCAGGCGGGTTTGGCGGGGGTATATAATCTCATCGATGTACCCGGCCTCGGCTGCCTTGTAGGGATTGGCGAAATTCGCCCGGTAATCGTCCACCCGGCGGGCAATGGCCTCTGCATCGGTATCGCCCCGGAAGATGATGTTCACGGCTCCGGAGGGTCCCATGACGGCAATTTCGGCGCTGGGATAGGCATAATTCACATCGGCAGCCAGGTGCTTGCTGGCCATAACATCGTATGCCCCTCCGTAGGCTTTCCGGGTGATTACGGTAATTTTGGGCACGGTTGCTTCGGCGAAGGCATACATGAGTTTTGCTCCGTGTTTGATAATTCCTCCGAATTCCTGGACCGTACCCGGTAAAAATCCAGGCACATCGACAAAGGTTATGAGCGGCAGGTTGAAGGCATCGCAAAAGCGGACAAAGCGGGCTGCCTTCACCGACGAGTTGATGTCGAGGACCCCGGCCAGGTGGTCGGGTTGATTGGCTACAACTCCGACGGATTTTCCGCCCAGGCGGATAAACCCGATAAGGATGTTTTTCGCGAAATGAGGCATAATTTCAAAAAAGTGGTGGTCGTCGGCAACCGAAGTAACAATCCGGAGCATATCGTAGGGCCTGTTTGGATCGGCCGGAATCAGGGTTTGGAGCGCTTCATCGGTACGATCGACGGGATCGGCCGTTTTCACTACAGGGGGATCGTCGAGGTTGTTGGAGGGAAGGAAGCTGAGCAGTTCCCGGATCATCATCAGGGTGTGTTCATCGTCTTTCCCGATAAAATGAGCGACACCGCTTTTGGTGTTGTGGGTCATGGGCCCCCCGAGCTCTTCCTTGCTAACCTCTTCGTGGGTGACGGTTTTAATCACATCGGGGCCGGTAACAAACATATAGCTGCTGTTGTTGACCATAAAAATAAAATCGGTAATGGCGGGCGAATAGACAGCTCCACCGGCACAGGGACCCATGATGGCCGAGAGTTGTGGAATAACACCCGAAGCCTTTACGTTCAGCAGGAAGATGTCGCCATAACCGGCCAGGCTTGCCACGCCTTCCTGAATCCGGGCCCCACCCGAATCGTTCAGCCCTACGATGGGAGCGCCCATTTTCAGTGCCTGTTTCATTACCTTGACGATTTTGTCGGCGTTGGTACGGCTCAGGGATCCCCCGAAAACCGTAAAGTCCTGGGCAAAAACAAAAACCAGCCGCCCGTCGACTTTCCCGTATCCGCTTACAACACCGTCGCCCGGGACCACGGTTTGTTCCATCCCGAAATGGGTGCATTTATGGGTGACAAACTTGTCGAACTCGACAAAGGTTCCCGGGTCAAAGAAAAAGAGGATTCGCTCCCGGGCCGTTAAACGGCCGTTTTTCTTTTGACGGGCCACCCGTTCTTCTCCTCCTCCCGACTCGGCTGTCCGGTTTTTTTCTTCAAACAAGCGGTAGAATTCTTTTGCTTCTTTCATGGTATTTACTCTTTGGTTGCAAAGGGCAGGGGCTCAATTTCGACCAGTGCCTGACTAGCGCCGACGGTATCGCCGGCTTTAACAAAAATGGCCTTAACGTTTCCCATAATCGGGCTCTTGTATTCACTTTCCATTTTCATGGCCGAAACAACAACGACCGTTTGGCCCTGTTTCACGGATTCACCTACCCTGACGGGTATAGCAACCACTTTCCCGGGCATGGGCGATGCGATCAGGGCGTCGCTCCCCTCCATCATGCTTTTATCGGCTTCGCGGTAGCGTGCTTTGGCATCGATCACATCGACACGGTAATCGTTGAACAGGGTATTCACGATATATTGATTGGGTGTTTCTCCTTCGATCATTTCCATGTTAATGGAATGTCCCTTGTATATCAGCGAATAGATTCCTTTGGAGACTTTGGTCACATCCACTTCGTATGTTTTATCTCCAATCCTCACGCGATAAAGGGTTCCTTCTCGGCCCAAAATGTCAACTTTGGCCAGGCGGTCTTTGATTCTGACTTCTACAGGCATTTTTTTTAGCGTAATCGGACTACGCCAACCGAATGAGCATAATCTTTCCACTTCGATTGCTCGGCCAGCGATCCATTGTTGTTGGTAAAAAACTTTCTGCCTATCTTTTCCATATAATCGAGATAGGCAACAAAAATAACCAGGTCTTCACACTCTTCATTGCAACCGGTGGTATTCAACAGGTAATCGCTGTTATTGGCAATAAAGTGGGTGTTGTAGGTTCCGTTTACAAAGTCGGGTGTGTCCATAATCCGCTTTAAAAAGGGGATGGAGGTTTTCACCCCGGTGATTTTGTACTCAAACAGGGTTCGTTTCATCCGCTGAATGGCTTCCTCACGGGTCAGAGCCCATACAATCAGTTTCGAAATCATGGGATCGTAATAAATCGGGATCTGGTATCCTTCGTAAACATAGCCGTCGGTGCGGACGCCCAAGCCCATGGGTTCGGTAATGTGCCGGATCAGTCCGGGACTGGGCAGGAAATTATTTTCGGGGTCTTCGGCATAGATCCGGCATTCGATGGCATGCCCAAACTGGCGGAGTTCGTCCTGCCGGAATCGGAGCGTTTTTCCTTCGGCGATCCATATTTGTTGTTTCACCAGGTCGACCCCCGTAACCCGTTCGGTTATCGGGTGTTCGACCTGTAAACGGGTGTTCATTTCCAAAAAATAGAAGTTCCGTTCGTCGTCGACCAGAAATTCGACCGTTCCGGCGCCCACATAGTTAACCGAACGTGCAGCGGCTATGGCCTGAGCGCCCATTGCGTCCCTCAGTTCCGGAGTCATGAGCGGCGAAGGTGTTTCTTCTACCACTTTCTGGTGGCGTCGTTGTACCGAGCATTCCCGTTCGAACAGGTGGATCATGTTCCCATGCTGATCGGCCAGAATCTGAAATTCAATATGATGGGGCGATTCGATGTACTTTTCGATGTACACTGTATCGTTGCCAAAGGCCGACAAAGCTTCCGATCGGGCTAATTGATAGGAGGCGATCAGTTCTTTTTCATTTTGGACCCGTCGCATTCCTTTTCCCCCTCCGCCGGACGAAGCCTTGATCATGAGTGGGTACCCTATTTCGCGGGCAACCCTGTATAGCTCTTCGTCCGACCCGAGATTTTGATTGGTTCCCGGAACCACGGGAACACCGGATCCGATCATGCGTTTCCGGGCACTTACCTTGTCGCCCATTTGGGCAATTGCCTCGGGCGGAGGGCCAATGAACAGCAATCCGGCTTCAATTACCTTGCGGGCAAAATCTGCATTTTCGGAAAGGAAGCCATAGCCCGGATGAACCGCATCGGCACCCGACCGACGGGCCACTTCCAGAATTCTATCTGCATTCAAATAACTTTCGGATGAAGGAGCAGGACCAATAAAATAGGCTTCGGTAGCATAACGAACATGCAGGGAAGTGCGATCGGCCTCGGAATAAACCGCAACCGTGGCTATGTCCATTTCCCGACAAGAACGCATAATGCGTACCGCGATTTCGCCACGGTTGGCTACCAGAACTTTCCGGATCATAGGCAATATGAATTATTTAAGCCACAAAATGTAACAAGCCGGTGTCAATTTTCAAAAAAAGCAGGGCATAATTCCCGGATTCCGAAAACCCGAAAGCAAAAAACAAACGTTGGCCGCCCATTTATGAAAAAGATATTCGTCGGATAATTAGATTTTTACACTTTCATTTTTGAAGAATATTTCCGAAAGCGACCATCCGATGCGACGGTATGAACAATAGTGTTCAATGTTCGGTAGTTTGAATATCGGGCATTTTCCCGGAAACTTTATACCTTCGCAAAAAGAATGTAAAAAAGAAGAACCATGTTTTCAGGAATTGTTGAAGAAGCCGGCAGGGTTGTCGCCATTGAGAAAGAGCGCGACAATGTTCATTTCACGCTCACCTGTTCGTTTGCCGGCGAACTGAAGATCGATCAGAGCCTTTCCCATAACGGGGTATGCCTGACTGTTGTATGGATCGATCCGTTAAAAAAAGAGTACAAGGTTACTGCGGTAAAAGAAACACTGATCCGATCCAACCTGGGCTTGTTGCAACCCGGCGACCAGGTAAACCTTGAACGGAGCATGCTGATGAACGGACGGCTCGATGGCCACATCGTACAGGGGCATGTCGATCAGACGGCAAGCTGCACCCGGGTGGAGGAAGCCGATGGAAGTTGGTATTATACTTTTGAATATGCCTTTGATGCAGAGAAAGCAAAGAAGGGCTATACAACCGTCGAAAAGGGTTCGGTAACGGTGAACGGGGTCAGTTTAACCGTGGTCAATTCCCGCAGGAACAGTTTTCAGGTGGCCATCATTCCCTATACCTATGAGATGACCAATTTTCATACGCTCAAACCGGGTAGCACCGTTAACCTCGAGTTCGACATCATTGGGAAATACCTCAGTCGCCTGATGGCTTTACACCAGGCCAAAAAATAAGATTTATTGCAGTGCGGAACGGAGAAATAAATGTTCGATCAGTATTTTCAACCCGATCAGAATCAGGATGACTCCTCCGGCAATTTCGGCTTTCCCGGCCAGTTGTTTCCCTACTTTTCGGCCCATGTACAAACCGGTAAGGGAAACGCTTGCGGTAACACCCCCGATGAGCAGGGCAGGAAAAATTATTGTTTCGAGAAAGAAGGAAAAACTGATCCCAACGGCAAAGGCATCGATGCTGGTGGCAATGGCCATCGGAATCAAAACGTTCCAGCGTGTTGGATTTTTCACCTTTCGGTTTTCAATGGGTTTTCTTCCTTCCACAATCATCTTAATTCCCAAAAAAGCCAGCAGTCCAAAAGCGATCCAGTGATCGGCATGGGTAACTACCTCGTTAAAAGTTGACCCCAGCAACCAGCCCAGAACGGGCATAATACCCTGAAAAACAGCAAGAGTGAAGGCAATCTTCAGGGTTTGGGCCAGGGGCAAGTGTTTTCGGCACAAACTCAGGCCGCTGCAAACCGAAACGGCAAAGGAGTCGAATGAAAGGCTGATGGCTATGAGGAAAATCGTTAAAAATCCCATGATGTATTCGAGGAAAAAGGTTTCGTTTTATTTGTCCGGCACTTTCTTTTTTCGATATTTTTATTCTCGTAAAGATTTTACGTTTCTTCGTCGAGAGGTTTTCGTCCCCATATGAAAGCCATTATTAAACCCGAAATAATATGCCAGATTCCCCACCAGGCAGCGACAAAGGCCATTCCGCCCAATTCGAAGTCGGGCGGAAAAATTTTGGGATTGAACATGAGGGTGAGTGCCAGCCCCGAATTTTGAATGCCTGTTTCGATGGATATTGCCCGCCGGTCCTTGCGCTTTAATTTCAGCAGCGACGCAAAGGTAAAACCGGTTCCCAAAGCCAGTGCATTATGAATGAGAACAATCAGGAAAATAATGTGAATGTAATCGAGAAACTGACCGAAATTGTTTTTGAGCATCATTGCGACCATGGCAACAAAAAAAACGACCGAAAATATTTTTATCGGTTTCACGATCTTCGCCGTTATCTTTGGCAAATAACGGGCAAAAAGAATCCCTACAATGACCGGGATGCCCAAGATGATAAAAACAGTGATAAACATTTGGACCGGGTCGATTTCTAGGGGACGAAGGTATTGCCCACCCAGCTTGTTGTAATAATTGACGTAAATGCCGCCCCAAAAGGCAAAGTTCAGGGGGGTGAGAAAAATAGCCGAAAGCGTGGCCAGAGCCGTGAGGGTAACCGAAAGCGCCGCGTTCCCTTTGGCCAGGACACTCAAAAAATTTGAAATGTTCCCCCCGGGACAAGCGGCAACCAGAATCATTCCCAGGGCTACCGAAGGTGTTGGCCTCAGCACCAGGACCAATAAAAAAGTGAGTGCCGGCAATAGCAAAAACTGGGAAATATAACCGATTATGGTTGGGCGGGGATTGAGAATGACTTTTTTAAAATCGTTAATACGGATGGTGAGCGCCACGCCAAACATGATGAAGGCAAGCGAAATATTTAAAACGAACAGTCCCCCCTGGTTGAAATTCAACCGTACATGGTCCAAAACTTCCAACGATTCAAACATGAAAACAAATATAACATGCCCGGCGAAACTGACAAATGGTTCGGGTAAGTTTTATAACACATTATGAAGCGAACTTGTTCCCAGAAAAACACAAACGGAGATCAACGTAAGCGAAACAGGGATGAACAAACGCCATGTGATCCCGATAGCGTTCCTTCCGAAATCTTGTTTAAAAGAACAACTTTGGGATCCAAACATTATTCAGCATGTCAAAAGTTATGTTGGGATTTATAAGGACCCAAAAGAAAAGAGGCCTTGAAAATCAAGACCTCTTTCCATGGAAATGAATTTCGTTTGCTTTTGGGCAGCCTCTGTTTCATTCCCCTTTATGTCGTCGTGTACGATAAACGAAAAAATGAGAAAAAATCAAAGAAATGGTTAAATGGCTTCTGTTTCCACAACTTTAGCCAAAATGTCACCATAGGGAAGGAAAAGAAACTTCTTTCCATCAAAGTCGACTTCGCTTCCCGTGAAGTCCTTGAAGAGGACAAGATCACCTACGGCGAATTCAGGGTTTTCGATGTTGCTCAGGGCAACTACTTTAGCGATTTTCTCCTTTTCTTTTGCCGAATCGGGAATAATGATCCCCGAGGCTGTTTTCTGCTCATGGCTGTTGTTCGGCAACTCGAGCAAAACATTCTGATTAACAGGTTGTAGTTCTCTCATTTTATTTCGTTTTTAATAAAAGTGTTTCGATATTGTTCCGGAACATTTGTTTCGTTTGTTCTTTATCGCGGGCTATCCCTGAAGTCATCGAGGGCTTTCCGTCGAGCGGGCAATACAGGAAAGCAGGGATGCCGGAAATTCCAAAAACCTGCGAAAGTTCCCGTTCATTGTCGACATTAACTTTATAGACATCGATTTTGCCTTTGTATTCCTGGGCCAGTTCTTCGAGTATGGGCGAGGTAATCCGGCAGGGTCCGCACCAGTCGGCATAAAAGTCGATCAAACACGGTTTGCTTCCTTTAAAAACCCATTCGGTAGGATTTTTTTCATAATCCATAACCTTTTCCAGAAAATCGGCTTTGGTCAATTTTTGTGTGGCCGTTTGTGTCGACGACGAAGCATTTTGGCCGGCGCTGAGCAGCAAAGGCATACTCAGTACAAACAACAGCATAGGGATTATTTGTTTCTTCATGATTCTGATTTTAAATTCCTAATAATTGATTGATTCGTTCCTGATTAAATCCGACGACCATGGTTCCGTTGATGAGGGTCTGAGGCACGCCCTGCTGCCCACTCATCCGGACCATTTCTTCTGCTTTTTTCGAATCGGCCGAAACATCGATATCGGTATAGCGAATTTGCTTGTCGTCGAGGTATCTTTTCAAGGTTCGGCACCAGCTGCACGAGGGTGTCGAATACACAACAACCCGGGGCTGAGTCTTTTGCTTCGATTCGGCCTTAGCCCTGAAAAAGTGGTTTTGAAACAAAGAGCGCAAATACGACGGTGGCTGGCAACCTTTGATCTGCCGGACTACTTTTCCCCCTTCGAGTTCGAGAAGCGTGGGTACCGAGTGCACCGAGAAACGGGTATGGATGTCGTGGATCCGGTTCACGTCGATCGTGTAAACAGGAATTTCATCTTCCCCGTCGCTTGCTTTGTGCAGGTTCGACAAAAAACAATCGCTTTGTTCGCTTCCGGTTTTTACAAACAGGAGATAGGCTTTCTGTCGGGAGCTAAGTGTGTCGTAAAGCGATTGTCCGGATTCAACGAAGCGAAGGTTCATGTTGAAATTCTTTTTTGAGGATCGACTCAATTTGTTCCTTGCTCTGAATGCTGGAGGTAGCCGCTGTCGCTTTGCCGTTTTTATAATAAAACGTAAAAGGGAGCCCCATAAAACCACGGGCTTCGGGGGCATTGCGAATAAGCGATGCGTCGGGTATATCAAATTCCATATCGGCAAAAACAACGTGGGGATATTTTTCCCTTAATTCGGTCATGGCTGCATATACAGGGATACACATCGGTCCCATCCGGCCACAACAAATCATCACGTTTTCGTTTTCCCCGATCATTTTCTCAAAATCTGCTTTCGACAGAATATGTTTTAAACTGGTATGAAGCATACATTCTTTTTTTATTGTTTATGGTACAAAAGTAAAGGACGGGAGAAAGGATCATTGTAACAAATATCACAAAAAGGCACCGGCCTGGAACAGCTGGAACCGATAAATACGAAAGGACTTACAGGCGAATGGCAAATTTCTGGAAAATAATGTAGTGCGGAATTCCTTCGCCGCTGAAGGGAGACAGTGGCAAAATCGGGATATACCCGTTGTGGATGGAATCAGGGCAAATACAAGGCCTCCGTAGTTCGGAAAATTTTTGCCCTGATTCTTGAAACAATAATAACAAGCGGATGAAGGTTATTCCTCCGAATCATCCCCGTCTTCATAATCACCCTCGTCGGCATCTTCGTCGTCGTACTTATCATCGTAGCTATCATCGTCATCCGACATATCGTCCATTTCTTCCATCTCTTCCGAATACTTGTTTTCGTATTCTTCCTTGATGGCTTCCTTCAACATTCCGTCTTCATCAAAATCGTCATCGTCTTCAACAATTTTGATGGCTTCACCCACAGTCATACGAACCATGTAGTATTTGTCTTCGGTTTCGAAAGGCAAAGCGCTAACAATAAGACCGTCCTTGTTGGTGAAACGTATCAGGTGATCGCTGAAACCATAAGGGTATTCCAGTTTGATTTTTTCCTGAATATCAACCGGAAGTTTATCGTAATCTTTAATCACTCTGGGTTTTCCGTTGTTCATGGTTTGATGATTAAAATCGTTTAATAGTTCAAATTTATATTGAATAAGTACGAAAGATGAGTGGAAAAATCAAAAGCTTTTCCTTCCTTTCTTCCGAGATTTTCTGCGGGCAAAATACAAAACTTTTAATTACATCCACTCAAAACCCCAAAAAAGTGTTTTTTTTTTTGGCATATTCCAAAAGGGTTGTGTCCCGATTGTTCTCAAGAGCTTGTTTACGGGCAATGGGTAAACGACCTTTTCAAAATTTGTTTTCACTACTTACCGGTTAAAACAACAGATTGCTTCGCTACGCTTACAATAACAGATTTGCATATAATGCTGGATACAATATGAATACAAAAAATCTCTTTTATGATCAATCTGCTTTCCGTTTACTGGATATGGGTGAAAAGGAAGATTGGATCTTGGTTTCCGATTGGTCATCAGCGATTGGGATCGACTGTAATGTCGTTCCTTCCCAGTTTCTCCCGACTTGTCCCCTCTTAAATTAGTGCGGTTGTATGTGTTTAATAATCAAGGTTTGTGTTCAAAAAAAGACAAAATTTACCGCACTAAGAGTAAATTTAGCATGCAAATCGGGATGGCCAAAAACCATCTCATGCGATAACAGAACAATAAAGGATTCGATTGCTTCATCCTATTCTGTTCCAGGAATAAATTCTAATCATTTTTCGTAAAAACCTTATTTTTATGAAAATTCAATATAACAACCTGTACACCCATTTTGTAT
Source organism: Prolixibacteraceae bacterium (assembly GCA_036725585.1). Lineage (GTDB taxonomy): Bacteria > Bacteroidota > Bacteroidia > Bacteroidales > Prolixibacteraceae > DAIMEA01. The sequence continues at coordinate 19,409 of DAIMEA010000020.1, forward strand.
TTTCCACCTTGGATCGGCAGAGGGTAATTACAGAAGAAAATCGTATTCGCCTCGAGAAATATATCACAGGAATTGTTTCGAAACAAAAATCAAAACTTTATGCAATCTATGCAAATCCTGAGCATGTACACATGTTGATTTCACGCGACCCGGGCTTATCAGAAGAAGAACTTGCGACCATTGTTGCCAATAGTTCCGAGCGGTTTGTCAATGAGAACAAAATGACAACAATCAGATTTCATTGGCAACAGTCAGCTTCGGCTTTCTGTGTTTCAAAATCAGACATTGATCGGGTCTGCAAATACATTCTTTCACAGCCCGAACACCATAAAAAAGTAAGCTTTGCTGAAGAGTATGAGAAATTCATCACGTACGATCAGGGCACATTAAAAAAATAAGGTTAATAAGGTTAATATCTATTCATTGTAAATGTGCTACTA
>DAIMEA010000021.1:0-19818 GCA_036725585.1 Prolixibacteraceae bacterium
AAGGTTCTTATGGATTCTTCAATTACGGTACCGATGAGTACGTGAAAGGAGGACAATGGGGCGAAATGTATGCCCAGGATGAATACAACGATTACACAACCGAAATGGATGGGCACGATAAAGAAGCCGGGCAGGCCGATATTAACGACCTTTGGGCAGAAACCTACAACGGGATCGACCGCTGCAATGTGGCCATTGATAAAATACCGCTTGTTGAAGACGGGATTGGTTTTTTGAAAGATCAACAGGGAAAAGACATTCGAATGGGTGAAGTCCGCTTCCTGCGCGGCTATTTTTACTTTATTCTGGTTCAACAATTCGGGGCAGTTCCCTTAACATTGGAACCCAGTTCCGGTCTGGAACTCGAATGGGAAAGAACACCGGCCGCAGAAGTATACGAGGCCATTGTTGCCGACCTGAAATATGCCGTCGAAAACTTGCCCGAAACCCAAAGCCAGTTTGGACGGATTACCAAAAACGCTGCACGGCACTACCTGGCTAAGGTATACCTGACCCGGGCCAGTTCAACCAACAACGATCCCAACGACCGAAACTTTTACAGGGGAGGCGATAAAACTGCCGACCTGCAAGCTGCAGCCCAATTGATCGAAGACATTGAAGCAAGCGGCCGGCACTCGCTGGTTCCCGATTACAGAGATTTGTTCCTCGAAGGAAAGGAAGTTAACACGGAAGTGATCCTCTCAATTCAGTTTAACGATGTGGAAGGGCTCAATGGGGTAAATGGTTCGAGTTACAAAAACCAGCTTCACGAATTCTGGTTTCAGCAATACGACAAACCGGCCGAACAGGGAATGACACGGAATATTGAGTATGGCCGCCCGTTCCGCAGAATGTATCCCACCGATTATGCCCTGGATATTCACGACCGTTTGAATGATTCCCGCTTGCGGAAGAGTTTGCTCGAAGTGTTTTATTCTACCAGTACCGATCAAAAAACCGTCAATAAATGGACCAGCGAAGAGCTCCTTTTTGCCTTCGAAAACGTTGCCCCGGATGGTGCCTGGGCCATAAAAAACGGCGATACCATTTATGCCGGGGATTATAAGTTTACCTGTGCAACCGCGAAACCCGAATCCGACACATACGTAAATGTGGGCGATACAGCGCTTGTATTTTTGCTCAATGATAAAAATACAACCCTCACCGACCGGGATATGGTTGCCGCCGGGTATACCATTTATGCCCGGTATTACTGGCGGACCGATGCAAACCGCAATCCGGTTGAATTGGTCGAGACCGACAATAACGACCATTACCTATTTGTTTCCGAACATCCGGTTGAAGGATCCAGCAACATTACGGTCAGGACATGGAACCGCGATAAGTCCCCTTCACTAATCAAGTACTGGGACCGGAAAAAACCCGGGGGCTTCGATTCGCATGTGGGTACACGCGACGTTTTTATTGCACGTTTGGGCGAATCGTACCTGATTGCTGCCGAAGCCTATGGCAGATTGGGGGATTATGCAAAAGCCGCCTATTTCATCAACAAACTAAGAAATAGGGCTGCCTACAAGGAAGGAGAAGAAAAACCCAATTTCTGGCACATGTTCGATGGCGGCACACCAGGCGACAAGAGCAGCACCGCAGCAGCTTTGCAAATTGATGCTTCGTACTGGGATTCCGACAAAGAAAATGAAATGTACCCCGATTATGTCGCTTCGAAGGAAGCCCGTTTTATCCATTTCATATTGAATGAACGATGCCGGGAAATGTTGGGCGAATTGGTTCGTTGGGAAGACCTCACCCGTACGGGGACCCTGGTTGAAAGGACACTGCTCTTTAACAACGACACCCGTAATTATGGAAATTTGCAGGCATTCCATTATTTCCGTCCCTTACCCCAGCCCCATCTCGACGGGATTCAACGGAACGGACAATATTTAACCCCGGCCGAAAAGGATGAATACCAGAATGAAGGTTATTAACAATTTAACCTAACATACTAAATTACAGTTATTAATAAATTAAAAAACTTGAAATTATGAAAAAAAATTACTTTTTAAGCCTGATGGTTTTGTTGGCCTCTTTTCTGTGCTCAACTTCTGTTTCGGCGCAAACACTTATTGCCCACTATAAATTCGACGAAGGTTCGGGCACAGTAGCTACCGATGCCAGTGGCAGCGGGAATAATGGGGTTATTGAAGGTACCCCGAACTGGGTTGCCGGAGAAATTGACGGTGCATTGCAATTCACAGGCGCTGATAAAGTGGTTATGCCCGGCGATTTTATGGCATTGACCTCAGCCCAGGGATCCGTTGCCTTTTGGTTAATCGCAGGTGCCAATACCGATATCAATACTTGCTGGTGGGCTGGTGACACGGAACTTGGAAATGGTTTTGGAGCCGACAATGAAATGCATATCCATTTCGAAGCTCCTGTTGCGGATATCTGGATGGGTGGCGAACTTGGATTTTGGGCCAAAGGTGAACCCGACAACGTCCATCTTTTTTCCGATCCCGATAAAGATACAGGAGCAGGAGCAGGAGTTCCCCCGGTTAATCCCACATTGGTAAATGACAGTGTTTGGCATCATATTGCAGGTACATGGGGCAATGGATACTTATCACTGTATATTGATGGCGTCCTGATTATGCAAAAAGCATACGTATCGGCAAACTTCCCCTTAACCTACATGTTGCTGGGGAAAATGGCCGGCCGCGATAACCGGACCTTAAACGGGGGTTCTATTGATGATGTACGGGTTTATGACGGAGCAATTGATGCTTTCACCGTAGAAGACTTATTCAACAAGGTACCGCCGATTGGTGTTGATCAACTTACGGCCAATGATTTCAATATGTCGGTCTATCCCAATCCGGCAAAGGGAAACACGGTTCTGCGCTTTACGGGCGAAGCCGGAAAAGCCGTTTCCGTCAAAATGTACAACATCACCGGTAGTTTAATCGGAAATGTTTATCAGGGTGTTTCACAAGCAGGAAACAATACCATAACGTTGCAAACAGCGGAATACACACCCGGTATTTATTTTGTCGAATTGAACGTTGGTGATAAAACCGTTTCTTCACGACTGGTTAAAGCCAAAATGTAATTCCGTTCGATCATAATCCAATTGATTTTTTTTGGATTCTGCGCACACGATCGGATGAAACGCATATGATCCGATATTCATCGAGCCTGAAAATCCTCAGCAAAGAGTGGATTTTTCAGGCTCGATTTTTTTATCCCTACTTCAGCAACCTTTATGAGTCGATCCACAAAAATATGGAAAGGCTTTTAAGATTTTTGGAAAAGTGTGTCATCCCCAGGGAGGCGATGCAACGAGGGATACCTTGAAACAACAGATTTCTCTTCGTTGGTCTCCGGTCGATACGACGCGCTGGTCGGGAACGAACCCAATCCGTCTGACCTCATTTTTTGGCAGACTGTTGCGATGACAGGGAATGATAAGCAATAGAATATAAATTGCCGTCAGCTTCAGCTGACGGAACACAGTGGAATAAATTTGAAACCGGCCACGGTAATTTCTTCAAACAAGAACACGCTTTGTATGGCCGGAAAGCAGAAAAATTGTTTCAGGGTGAGCTTTGCAAACAACCTAATTACATCGACCTGCTAAATACTGTCAAAAGTAGTATTAACTAATCTTTTGGACATAAGCACATATTGAGTAGGAAGAAATAAAAAAGAGGCTGTCTCAAAATTTTCTATTACTTGGATTCGCACGTTGAGACAGCCTCTTTGCTTATGAATAGAAGCTTTTTACATCATTCCGGGCATACCGCCGCCCATTCCTCCGGCAGGAGCCGGATTTTCTTCTTTAATATCGACAAGTACGCATTCCGTAGTCAGGAACATGCCGGCAATCGAAGCGGCATTTTCAAGAGCAATACGGGCAACTTTAGCCGGGTCGATAACGCCCGATTCGTACAGGTTCTGGAACTCGTCGGTCCGGGCATTGTATCCGAAGTCGTTCGTTCCTTCCTTTACTTTCTGGGCAATCACCGCGCCTTCTTTACCTGCGTTGATGACGATTTGACGAAGGGGTTCTTCAATCGCCCGTTTGATGATATCGATACCGGTTGTTTCGTCTTCGTTTTCGCCCTCCAGTCCTTCGAGTGAAGAAATGGCACGGATGTAGGCTACACCGCCTCCGGGAACAATACCTTCTTCAACGGCAGCACGGGTTGCGCTCAAAGCATCGTCAACACGGTCTTTCTTTTCTTTCATTTCCACTTCGGAAGCAGCGCCCACATAGAGTACGGCCACGCCACCGGCCAGTTTGGCCAGGCGTTCCTGCAATTTTTCCTTGTCGTAATCCGAAGTAGTAATTTCGATCTGTTTTTTAATCTGACCTACCCGGGCAGCAATCATTTCCGATTTTCCGGAACCGTTTACGATGGTCGTATTTTCTTTATCAACGGTAATTTTTTCACAGGTGCCCAGCATATCGAGGGTGGCCTGTTCCAGTTTCATCCCTTTTTCTTCGGTAATAACAGTACCACCGGTCAGGATGGCGATGTCTTCGAGCATTTCCTTCCTGCGATCGCCAAATCCGGGAGCTTTTACGGCAGCAACCTTTAACGAGCCACGCAAACGATTCACAACCAGGGTGGCCAGTGCTTCGCCATCGACATCTTCGGCGATGATCAGGAGCGGGCGCCCTGTTTGGGCCGATTGTTCGAGGATCGGGAGAAGATCCTTCATGGTCGAAATCTTTTTGTCGTGGATCAGGATGTAGGGGTGATCCAACTCAGCCGACATTTTTTCGGCATTGGTAATGAAATAGGCGGAAAGATATCCCCGGTCGAATTGCATCCCTTCCACTACTTCAACGTATGTGTCGGTGCCTTTCGATTCTTCAACGGTAATGACCCCTTCCTTGTTGACCTTCTCCATCGCTTCGGCAATCAGTTTTCCGATGGTTTCGTCGCCATTGGCCGAGATGCGGGCAACCTGCTCAATCTTGTTGTAATCGTCGCCTACATTGTGCGATTGGTCTTTAATGCTGGCAACAACTTTGGTAACGGCTTTGTCAATACCGCGTTTCAGGTCCATTGGATTAGCGCCGGCAGCCACATTCTTCAATCCAACATTGATGATCGATTGGGCCAGAACGGTGGCCGTTGTGGTTCCGTCGCCAGCATCATCACCGGTTTTCGAGGCCACTTCTTTCAGCATCTGCGCACCAATGTTTTCGAACGAACCTTCGAGTTCCACTTCCTTTGCAACGGTTACTCCGTCCTTGGTGATTTGGGGCGCGCCAAACTTTTTCTCCAGAATCACATTTCTTCCCTTGGGACCAAGGGTTACTTTTACTGCATCGGCCAGCTGATCGACTCCTTTTTTCAGGAGGTCACGGGCTTCGATGTTGAATTTGATTTCTTTTGCCATATTCAATTTACTTTTAATTTAATAGTAATATCAGGCGATGTAAAGTACATCGCTTTGCGATAATAACAGATAATCCGTTCCGTCGATCGACAGCTCGGTGCCGGCATATTTACCGTAAAAAACGGTATCGCCTGCTTTTACTTCCATGGTTTCGTCCTTTTTGGCAGCACCTGCCAGTACAACCTTGCCCTGATGGGGTTTTTCCTTTGCTGAATCGGGAATGATAATGCCGCTTGCCGTTTTTTCTTCTGCGGCCATCGGTTCTACCAGGATTTTCCCGGCAAGAATTCTACCTTTTAAATTTGCCATTTTTTAATCAATTTTTGGTTTAACATACACTTTTTTACGACCGTTTCCCATCGTATCAGATTTTGTGCCAAAGATAAGTACTGCCATTCTGGGCGAAATTATCAATTTCACAAAAACAAAAAGGGCATACGATTTTTGTCATACTTTACTTAAGAATCAGAAATACAAATGATTGAATGTGGTTATTGATGCCTGACAATGTGGCAATATTCATAAAATACGCTCTTCCTGGTACCCTTCTTATACTATTGTAAGCAGGCGAGAGCGGTACAGTCTTTTGGATGGGATCGATGGGCGAAGAAAGGTTTATTCCTCTTCCCGTTGAACGGCAAGATCGCTTAAATGAACCAGGTTTTCCGGATGGGTGTAATCATACTGGTGAAAACCGTCTTCTCCTACAACAAACAATAATCCGTCGAGCGGGATTACGTCGTAGGCCCCGTCTACATTTTGTGTTGTGATCAGGGGTAAGTCTTTATCGGGTTGCGACGCATCAAAAATCTTTATTCCGGCTTTTCCGTCGCAAACAAATAAGAGTTCATCGTCTTTTCCCAGACCCTGGGGGCTGGACATTTGATAGATTTTTTCCAGTTTTGGGCTTAGGATATTTTCAATATTAATCACCTCAAGGACGTTTTGGCCGCTACCACAGACTCCCCCAACTTTGAGGGTTACATAGGCAAATTTTTCATCGGCTATTACCGGATCACAAGCCCGAAAATGGGAAAACTCGGAAAGGAAACGGATATAAGGAAGATGAGACAAATCGTATAGGAACATTCCCGATTGTGATCCCATAAACAGCGTTTTGTTCAGAATGAAGAGGGTTTCCATACCCCAGTTAATCCAAACAGAATCGCTTCGTTCCAACGCGCCGTTTGCTTGAACTTCATACGATTTGAGCATGTTTTGTGTCAGCACGAAGAGGTATTGGTCGTATTGGCCGAAACGGGCCATGGATCCACCCACACCAAAATTTGCTCCACCCGAAGATCCCGACGAGGACGAATGGGATGTATTCATCTGGGCTGCACCATCGGCAAAACGCCAGGTGTCGTAAACAGGATAGTATATCGGGCCCGGGTTGATGCGTTCGCGGGTTTCCTTTATCTCCCATCCGGTAACCACTCCTTTCTTTGGATCGACCGTTGCCAGTTCGTACCCGGTATCGTACTCGGGAAGGTAATATTCAAATACATTTTCGATCCGATGTATTTCACTTGTCTGAAGAAGGTTGGAAAGATCAACCACAACCAGGTCAATATAACTGTCGGCAAACAGGTAATTGTCCCGTACGGCCATATCGAGGTTGCCCGGGATGTTCAGGAACGTAACCGGTTTTGGTTGCGAAGGATCGGAGTTGTCGAAAACATGAATACCTTTTCGGTATTCGTTGATGAAAATGTATGGATTTTTGAAGTAGATCTTTCCCGGATTGGAAAGCTCCTGTATCGTTTCGCTTTTTATGGAACTGCGAAGCTCGGTGTAGGACATGTAAACCGGTACATTGGCTGTAAAGGTCACAAACGATTCATCCTGGCACGAAAATAAGATCCCGGAACATATTCCGCTCGCCAGGAGGATCCGGAAAAAGAATTGGCCTTTCATTTTGTTCGAATTTGAATTTCTTTTTTCAGATGAAATTCTCAAGGAAAGGTTGCGTTGCTCCCTGACGCAACCTTTCGGAACGGAAATCCGTCATGGGATGAAACTCAACAAAAATGAAAAAAGAATTTGCGCTTTTGTTTTTCCTTTTGGCTTTTCATCTTTTGCCTGCTCAGGAATCCCTAATCCCAGGCCAGGAGAAAGAAATTGGGATCATTTTTGAAAACGGATTGCTGGCCGGACATCCCAATGGCGTTTACTCCGCAGCCTTTTCATCCCATTTGGTGTTTTCCTGGCCCATTGACCAACGTATTCAGATTGGCGGAGGCTCGGGCGCCGAAATCATCGGAAAAACGTTCATCCCGCTATTTGCCGATGTCCGGTTAATTCCCTTTCGTACAAAGCCATTGTTTTTATATGGTAAAGCAGGGTATGCCCTGTGCCTGAACAGCCATTATGACGCCCAGGAAAACGGAAACTCCGATTATATTGTTTATCCCGATTATTATTATCCCAATTCGTATTACCACCAGCCCCACCCCTTCAGCAATGATTTTACAACCCAAGGAGGCCTGCTGATAGAATCAGGAATTGGTGTTCTTTTACAGGCCAAAAAGCTTAAAATGGGTTTAAGTATCGGTTACCGGTATCAACAAACCGAAGACCGTACGGTGAACCTCGAGCATCCAAAAACGTATCAAAACTATTTTCATCGACTGGCACTCCGAATTTCGTTCTGGTTTTGAGGTTATTGAATGGTTCGACTTTCGTTTCCGTTTTTTATGCGGCGGGGAACATGAGAAAAATCAAAGGGAATCTTTTTTAAAATGTTAATAAATGTTAAACGAACGATTAACAGGGATTTCTGTTTCTCCTTTTTTGATCCAGGCCACTACCTGATTGCCTGATTTAGGCCTAAATTTGAAGAAAACACATAAAAATACGACTATGTCAGGCATCAATGAATTCATGAACCATGTAGTATCCCGGTCACCGGGCGAAAAGGAGTTTCACCAGGCCGTTTTTGAAGTGCTTGGATCGGTATGGGATATCTATCATCAGAATCCCCGTATGGTTAAAGCAAAAATACTGGAACGGATGACCGAGCCCGAACGGGTCATTATGTTTCGTGTTCCCTGGGTCGACGATCGGGGAGAAGTGCAGATCAACCGGGGTTACAGGGTAGAATTCAACAGCGCCATCGGCCCCTATAAGGGCGGTTTACGTTTTCACCCCAGTGTTACCCTGAGTATTTTGAAATTTCTGGGCTTTGAACAAACATTCAAAAATAGCCTTACAACCCTTCCCATGGGTGGGGGCAAAGGAGGTTCAGATTTCAATCCAAAGGGAAAAACCGACAACGAAATCATGCATTTTTGTCAGAGTTTTATGTCTGAACTATTTCGCCACATCGGCCCCGACACCGATGTTCCTGCCGGAGATATAGGTGTGGGCGGAAGGGAGATCGGTTTTCTTTTTGGCCAGTATAAACGCTTGAAAAATGAATTTACGGGGGTTTTAACCGGAAAAGGGATTCACTGGGGTGGAAGCCTGATCCGACCCGAAGCAACGGGCTTTGGTGCCGTATATTTTACCCGGCATATGCTGTCAGAAGTCGGAAAAGACATCGAAGGGCACACCTTTGGCGTTTCCGGCTTTGGAAATGTTGCCTGGGGAGCCATTACAAAAATCAACGAGTTGGGTGGGAAGGTGGTCACTATTTCCGGCCCCGATGGTTTTATCATCGACGATGCAGGTATCAAAGGCGAAAAAGTGGACTATCTGCTTGATTTGCGGGCTTCCAATAACGATATTGTGCAACCCTATGCCGAAGAATTTGGCGCTCGCTTCGTTCCCGGGAAACGCCCATGGGTGTATCCGGTCGATATTGCCCTGCCTTGTGCTACCGAAAACGAACTGAACATCGACGATGCCCGGGAATTGGTTAAAAACGGTTGCTTCTTGGTGGCCGAAACATCCAATATGGGATGCACTGCCGATGCCATCGACTATCTGAACCGGGAGATCATATACGCTCCGGGCAAAGCTGTGAATGCGGGAGGAGTGGCTGTTTCGGGGCTCGAAATGTCACAAAATTCCATGCGGTATAACTGGACCCGCGAAGAAGTCGACCAACGCTTGCACCTGATTATGGGTGATATTCATCAAACTTGCCGGCAGCATGGAAAAACAGGCGCCAAAATCGACTATTTACGGGGAGCCAATGTGGGCGGTTTCCTAAAGGTGGCCGATGCCATGCTCGCACAGGGTGTTGTTTAATAAGAAACAGAAGTGCATTTTCGCGCATGATAATTGTCATTTTTATCCAATTATTCCAGACGTTCATCCTTGATTTTCCGACGTTCGTCAAAGAAATTCATTCGTTCACGAAAAAAATACAAAATTGTCTTTATTATTGTTAAGTGTTGATTGACTTTCGATTATTAAGGTCGTACCTTTGATTGTGATTTTGTAATAGCTAATCCCTAAATAGGATTCCCGGGCGTTTCACCATCTAATATTATTCACTATGAAAAGGCAAATTTTCTTCCTGATGTTCTTTTCGTTTTTGTTGCTTGCGTGGGGTTCCTTTGCGATTACACCGGTAAAATCGACACGGGTAACATATATTGCCAACAGCGGTTTTTTGGTTCAGGTTGGTGATCAGACCATCCTGTTTAATGGTTTATTCCGTAACGGGATGGATCGTTATGTAGACCCGGAAGAACTGACCGTTTCCCTGATGAAACAAGGTCTGGCTCCTTTCGACGACGTGGATCTTGTATTCGTTTCCAATCATCAGGCCGACCATTTCGATCCCTATGTTGCAACCCAGTTTATGTTGCACAACAAACATGCACGCATGATCTGCCCACAACAGGTCATCAACAAAATGAAAATCTTCACATCCGATTTTCCCAAAATTAGCAGGAGACTCATTGAAACCACACCAATGGAAAATAAATACGACCGCTTTGTTTTAAACGAAGTGGAGATCATTTCCATGCACGTGAAACATCCTTCCATGATCAACGAAGCGCTGGAGAACATCGCCTATATGGTGACTGTTAACGGCGTAAAACTTTTTCACTCCGGCAATTCGGCCCCAGAGACGCTTTCGGAACTTAAAGGAATACGGCTCTCGGATTTACAGATCGATATCGCTTTCCTCACCGATTATTACGGGCTTAGCCGGGGCGCACGGATAACCAACCGGATTGTTGACGCACGATACAACGTGTTGATGCATTTCGATAAATACATTACCGATCAAACCCTGAATGCCTTTATGAACCGGAGCAAACTCGAATCGAAGCCGCATATTTTCCGGATGCGCAATGAGTACCAGGATTTTTATATCAATGATTTTTTCCAGGAAAATCCGGTGAACGAACCCTTCCTGACTTTATCTCAGCGTTAATTTTATAATACCCAAGAAGAGAAACCCCGGAAAGATAACTCGATCCGGGGTTTTCTGTTTGTTGAAAACACAAAATTTACGGAGTACAAGAATTTTTTTTTTTGCCAACCCAGGTTTTCCGGAAAGGATGCTTGGGTGGGTATCCTTTTCTTTATAGGAGATGCCGGATGATTTTCATTTCCATAAATTTTTTTGAATAAATATTGTTGCTATTTTTATGGAGATCGATAATTGACCCAATGATATCTTCGTCAAGGAAACAATTGGAGTTTGACCGGCAGCTCGATTTAATCCAGATCCGTGAATTTCGCAAAACAGGCGACCTTCAAATTCTGGGTTCTTTATACGAGAAATACATGCACCTTGTATACGGCGTGTGTATGCACTATTTAAATAACCGGGAAAATGCGCGGGATGCCGTGATACAGATTTTTGAAAAACTTGCCATCGAATGTGTTAAACAGGAAATCGGTCATTTCCGTAGTTGGTTGTATGTAGTAAGCAAAAACCATTGTTTGTTCGAGTTGCGAAAACAGAAGGTCGAGGATCAACATGCCCGGAAATGGAAGGAAGACGAATGGGCTTCTATGGAAAATGAAGACGAATTGCATCCTTTGGATAAAGAAGAACGGTTTCAGGACCTCGACGATTGTTTGCGACAACTCAAACAGGAACAACGGGACAGCATTACCCTTTTTTATTACAGAAGGATGTGTTACCGCGAAATAGCACGAACCCTGAAAACCGATGAAAAGAAAGTAAAAAGCCATATTCAAAACGGGAAAAGAAACCTGAAAATTTGTCTTGATTCGAAAAATGACCGGGAAGCATAAACATACAGGTGGGCTGGACGAGATCCTCGGCTATTTGAACGATCAACTGACCGAACGGCAGCGCTATGCCCTTGAACGGGAAATAGAACGGGATCCCTTTCTGGGCGAAGCCTTTGAGGGATGGGCAATGCTTCCGACCAGCGAACTGGAAAAAGATTTGAAAAGCATTGATGTCGTTTCGGGAAAAATAAAAAAGGGAATCAATACATGGATTCCCCTGTCGTTTGCAGCTGGTTTACTGATTATTGTTGGTTCTGTTTTTTGGTTTATGACTCGGGAACCTGCTTTGCAACAACCGGTTTCTTACGATCCGGACGTGAATCCGCCAATGACCGCTACCACCCCCGTGAATTCCGATTCCCTTGCTATAGAAGGAGAAAGTGGCAATGCGTTGCTCGCTGCCGACTCCGAATCTCCGACTTCTTCCGAACAAAATAGGGATAAAAAGCCCGAACCAAAAAGAGCTTCGGGAATCGTAAAAGAAGGGAATACAAAAAGCAAAACCCTTGAGACGATGAAAACAATCCGTACCCCGGATCTTTCTGTTACAAATGAAAGGGAACAGAAAAGCATTCTTGAAGAACCTGTTCGGGAAGAAACGGATACAGCATTCCGGCAAAACGAAAATGCAACAAAGAGTGATACTGAAACGCTTGTTGTGCCAACTGTTGAAGAAAAGACCTTGCCGGTGCGCAGGGTGGGTGTTCATGCCGAACCCGAACCGCTGGGAGGCACTGTGCTGTATCGTGATTACCTGAATAAAAATGTGATTTTTCCGGAAGTGACGGAACCCAAAAAAAGAGAAACCGTACGTCTTCGCTTCCGGATTTCCGAACTGGGTGAGCCCTTCGAATTCAAAATTATTAGCAGTCCGGGTCCTTCATTCTCCGACGAGGCCATCCGGGCAATCCGTCAGGGACCCCGATGGTCGCCGGGTGTAACCGACGGCATCCCGGTTGTGAAAGAAGTCGATTACCGTGTCGTGTTTAAGCCCTGATTTCTTTTTCTTTATCCCCCAAGGATAATCAATAGTGCATATGAAGCGTCATCCGATTATTGATTCATGATACAGTCTTAAACAAAAGTTCACGGTTCATGGATCACTACATTCAGATTTAATTCGTTCAGTTGGTCGTCGGAAATAGTCGACGGGGCATCCATCATCACGTCGCGACCGGAATTGTTTTTTGGGAAAGCAATTACATCGCGGATCGAATCAAGCCCGGCAAACATGCTCACCAGCCGGTCGAATCCAAAGGCAATACCGGCATGGGGAGGTGCTCCGAAACGGAAAGCATTCATGAGAAATCCAAACTGGGATTGGGCTTGTTCGGGGGTGAATCCGAGCAGGGAAAACATTTTCGCCTGCAGCGCACTGTCGAAGATTCGTACCGATCCTCCCCCAATTTCCACTCCGTTGATAACTAAATCGTATGCATTGGCTTTAACCCTGGCCGGATCGGTATCGAGCAAGGATATATCTTCCGGTTTGGGCGATGTGAAGGGGTGGTGCATGGCGTGGAACCGACCGGTTTCTTCATCCCATTCCAGCAGGGGAAAATCAACCACCCAGAGCGGTTGAAATACGTTTTTATCGCGCAAATCCAATTGCCGGGCCATTTCGAGCCTGAGTTCACCCATACGCACCTGGGTTTTGCTTTTTTCGCCCGAAAGGATCAGCAGCAAATCGCCCGGTTTGGCGTTGCATGCAGTAGCCCAGGCTCTAAGGTCTGTCTCCTCATAAAATTTATCGATCGACGAACGAAGGCTGTTGTCGGTGTTGTATTTTACATAAACCAATCCCTTGGCGCCGATCTGTGGTTTTTTTACGAAATCGATCAGGGCATCGAGTTGTTTCCGGGTGTATTCCGAGCAACCCGGGGCGCAAATGGCCACTATGTATTCGGCTTCGTTGAAAATGGTGAAATCTTTTCCTTTTGCCAAACCGGTCAGGTCGCAAAAAGTCAGGCCAAAACGGATATCGGGTTTGTCGCTGCCATATTTTTCCATGGCATCGGTATAGGTCATTTTGGGAAAATCGTCGAGTTTGATTCCTTTGATGGTTTGGAACAGATGTTTGGTCAGTCCTTCAAAGGTATCGAGTACATCGGCCTGTTCCACGAAGGCCATTTCACAGTCGATCTGGGTAAATTCCGGTTGGCGATCGGCCCGGAGGTCTTCGTCGCGAAAACATTTAACTATTTGGTAGTATCGGTCGAACCCGGCTACCATAAGGAGTTGTTTTAACTGTTGCGGACTTTGTGGAAGGGCGTAAAATTCGCCGGGATTCATCCGCGAAGGGACCACAAAATCACGGGCACCCTCCGGGGTTGATTTTATAAGTACCGGGGTTTCGGTCTCAATGAAGTTGAGCAAATCGAGGTAATTACGGGCAGCGATAGCCATTTTCGAACGCAGAATGAGGTTTTCCCGAACGACATCGCGCCGCAGGTCGAGGTAGCGGTATTTCATCCGAAGCTCGTCTCCGCCATCGGTGTCGGTTTGTATGGTGAACGGAGGAACATCCGACGGACTCAGAATCTTTATATCCTGCAGGTCGATTTCAATATCGCCGGTACCCATTTTGGAATTTTTGTTTTCCCGTTCCCGAACCTTACCCCGTGCCTGGATTACATATTCCCTACCCAGTTCATTCACGGTCGTTTTCAATTCATCCGCCGCTTTGTCATCGATGACCAGTTGGGTGATTCCATAGCGGTCGCGAAGATCCACAAAGGTCATTCCGCCCAGGCGGCGTACCCGTTGGACCCAACCGCTTAGGGTAACTTCATTTCCGGTATGCTCGATGCGTAATTCTCCGCAGGTGTGTGTTCGGTACATAATCGCTCCATTTTCAATCCGGCTGCTAAAATAATAAGAAAACAGCAACCCGTTTATCCGTTTTTGTGCTTTTTTCCCGAAGTTTCCGACTTCAAACGATTTATTCGGGTAGACAAGAAGATTAGAGCGAACGGTGGCTCTTCATGGATCCAGGTCCTGCATGGTTAAGAAAAGGGGAGATGCTGCAATTATCCGGGGCAAATCCTGTTATTCTCCTTTCGTGAAATTGGCAAGGGTAGGCCCTTTCATCGAATTTGTAAGCGATGAATGAACGGGGAGAAGGGAAAAAACCGTACGGAAGCCCCTTTGTATTCGCACAAAACCAAAATTCACGTACGCTTTCTGTTCGATCATTTTTGTGAATCGGATCCCAAAAAATGTACTTTTTTGACGGGCAATATGGAGCTGCAATCCCTGTTTCGAATTGGATCAGAAATGGTAGATTAAGGAAAGGAGGAACCGGGTATTGGCAACGTTTTCCCAATCGGTGATAACTCCATATTCGTTCCGGTTTAAAGCTCCACTTTCATTTATCGTTGCAAATGCTGCGTTGGTATATTCTACCTCAGCCGCAATATTCACTTTCCCCTGTATAAACACAATTCGGGGCGACATCCGAAGAAGGGATTTAATATTGGCTCCTCTTACGGTGGCGTTGCTCCCCTCAACCTGGTCGGAGTAATATAAGATGGTTTGATCGGAACCTAAATTCAACGAGTACCCAGCCCAAAGAGCAAACTGAACCCTTTTCCCTTCGGTTTGGAACTCAGTCCAGGCGGTAAGGCTGTTCAGTGTTGTATACGAGACCCTGTTTTTCGAAGGATCGGTGATTTCGTGTACGGCATATCCTCCCAGCATGGTCAGATTGAAAAGATTCTGACCGTAAATTGCCTGAAGTTTATAGCTGAATTTCGGATTTTTCCAGGCAAGAAAAGCCGTAGCTGAAATTCCGTTCACTTTTTCATTGGTTTGATACGTGTTTGTTTCTTTTTGGGTTGTCAACAAGGGTTGAAGCGCTTTATAGTCTAAAGCAAAACCGCTTAAAAACGATGAGCCCTCTTTCGCCGTTTCATAGGAAACGACGGTACTTATATTGGGTATGGAAGACCATCTTTGCGAAGCAGATCCCATTGGGCTGGTAAAATCCCGCTGTGCCGATGCGATCCCTGCAAGAGCGATCTTTCCCATTTTTTGCTGAACCCTGATTTGGGGATTACGGGAGAAAGGCTGCATCGGGGCACCCGTATTAAAGGAAATAACTCCGGAAAAACAACCGGGAATAAAAAAAGGATGCCAGAATTGACCAGCCAGCAATTCGGTTTTCTTCCAGTTCAGTTTCACAAAGGCATGACGGAGACGAAAACCGTTCACATCGACAAAAGCTGCGTTTTCGTTTCCAAAAAAATCGGCTTCAATTACCCCGGATGTTTTCGCTCCAAACGCGTCGGGAGCGGAAATTTTTCCGGTAAGACGGGTTTGGATGGAGAGAAAATTGAAGGAAGGAATCGCATTGATGTCGTTTTTTTCGGCATCGTACGATTTTTCCTTGGGGTACAGAAGAAAGTGGCCTTCCCGTATGGAATGTGATTCCCGGGTGTCGTAAAAGAAATCGTTTTTGACAAAACCGGAAAAGGAAATTCCGTAATTGGGTTTTTCGCTTGCCTCCTGCGCGCCGCAAAAAAATGTCAGCACAACAGGAAGGAACAATAGAATTCGTTTCATTTTCCTTTGTATTTATTGGTCAAGATGGTAATTCTCCACTTTGGTTGCATTCTCTTTTTGGGTCAATAACGAAACGACAACGAGCACCAAAACTGCCAGGGGGATGGAAATAATACCCGGGTTGTCGATCGGGATGGGAGCCGAAGTTTTGTCAAGGCCGTATTTCTCGTACATGCTGGGAGAGAATAGTATGATCAATACGGAGGAACAAATGCCGGTTACAATAGACCATGCAATTCCTTTGGCTGTTGTTTTTTTCCAGAACAGAAGGAACAGTATGGCCGGAAGATTGGCCGATGCAGCAACCGCAAAGGCAAGGCCCACAAGAAAAGATACATTCATTCCTTTAAAGAGAATCCCCAGGAGGATGGCAAAAATGCCCACACCAAAAGCAGCCAGTTTACCGGCTTTAACCTTTTTGCGATCGTCCATTTTCAGGTTCAGGTATTTATCAAGAAAGTCGTGGGCTATAGCGCCTGAAGAAGCGACAATCAGCCCACTTACTGTGCCCAGAACAGTCGCAAATGCAATGGCCGAAATGATTGAGAACAAACCGACACCAAAATACCGGGCCAGTAAAGGACCCGACATGTTGCTGCTTTCAACATCGAGAACACCATTAATAGAAGCTCCGAGTCCCATGTACATGGTCAAAATGTAGAAGAATCCTATAGCGGCAATAGCAACAATGGTTGATTTGCGTGCTGCCCGCTGACTGGGTACCGTGTAGTAGCGAATGAGAATATGGGGCAGGGCTGAGGTGCCAAAAAACAGCGCGAGCATCAAAGAAACAAAGTTGAGTTTCGTCCAGAAATTTCCCCCTGCTTTTGTCGATATTTTATACAATAATCCGGGCTTGATCATGTCTTTTCCCTGGGTAGGTGTCGGGTAATAAACGGTTGTCTGTTCTTCGCGAATATCAGTTTTTGTAAAACGGATCAGTTCGCTGCTCTCAAGGGTTGAAAGGAACTCAAAGGGACCCAGCGGGCCGGTTTTATCTATTTCCACTCCGTTAACCTCGATTTTGGTAAGGTGCCCTACCTGGTAAAATTTTCCCGCTGATTTGGGTTCTCCGTTGTACAATTTTGTGCCATCGGACTGATTGGTAATCGAAAGCATTTCTTCCAACCATTTTTTATCATCGCTGAGCCGGAACCAACGCTCCACTCCCTCTTTTTTAAGCTTAACAAACGTGTGTTTTGGGCCTTGTTGGTATGCGGTCTGAAAAATCCAGGTTGAGTCGTTTGTTCCCGTAACCTGATTATCCTCCATCACAGCGCCCACCCGGATAAACGAGTTGTAGTGGTTATCGGGGTTAAGTGTCAGTCCGTTCTGAAGGATGTAAATGGTAAGAATGGTCGAAAAAATAATCAGGAGGGCTCCTTTGATGAACTGAACATAGGTTGTTGATGTCATCCCTGCAGTTGCGACAATAAAGATCACGATGGAGCCCACAATCAATACACCCACATAATGCGGCAGGCCCAGGAGCGGTACAACCAGGTCGCCGGCACCTACCATTTGTGGTATGAGGTAAAAAATCGACACGACCAACGTGCTGATTGCTGCCGTTAATTTTATGGGTTTTGAATTAAACCGGGCATCCAGTGCATCGGTAAAGGTATATTTACCCAGGCGCTTCATCGGTTCGGCAACAATAAAAAGAGCAACAACCCATCCAGCCAGGTAACCAATGGAATAGAGAAAGCCATCGTACCCCGAAAAGGCAATCATTCCGCAGATTCCCAGAAAAGATGCCGCCGAGAGATAGTCTCCTGCAAAGGCAATCCCGTTGACGCCCCAGTGAATTTTTCCACCTGCTGCATAGTATCCCGATGCCGATTTGGTTTTTCGTGCAAAATAGAAGGAAAGGGCAAGAACCAATGCTACAAAGGTCAGAAAGATAACGATTGCCCAAGCGGATACATTGTAAATCATTTTTCATCCTCCTTCCGGGTATTCATTTTGTTTTCAATTTTTGTACAAATGGCATTGTATATGAATCCCATGATGATAGCAAGAAGGATTAAACCAAAACCATATACGATGGCAAGATTCTGTTTGCCAATTATATGTGCACCCATTAGTTCAGGATTGATTAATCCGATTAAAACAAAACCACCATAAATGACGACATAAAAGAGAAAAAGGATTACACCCAGTTTTGATTTCTTTGCTGCGGCATAATCTGTTTCTAGTTTTGCTGCTGGTCCGTGCATTTTTACCTCCTGTTTTAAATTGTGTTGATCAAAAAACGTTGTTTTATCAGCCCTTGAAACTAAAGATTAATTCCCATTTCCTTGAATATTGAAAGATTGAAAAGTAACATTGCTATACATCAACTTTTTCGTCTATTTTTGAAAAAAAGAGTGTATGCGACTTTTGAAAAACATTCCATGCGATTCGTGCCCGTTAAAATGTGATATGTTTTTAACCGCGCGGGAAATGGGCTTGTTGGATAAGCTTCATCCCGTGCACATTCTTTTTAAAAAAAGGGAAACCATTTGCAAGCAGGGTTCAACGGTAAGCCATGCCCATATTTTGCTTGCTGGAAGCGCCAAAATGTATATCAACGGGATCAACGAACGGAACATCATCCTGAATATTCTTATGCCGTCAAACTATATCGGTTTATTGGGTATATTTGGTATTTCCAGCTATAATTATTCTGTGGCTGCATTGGACAACAGTCATGTTTGTCAGGTTGAATTCGATTTTGTTAAAGAATTGTATGCAAGCAATGTCAACTTTATGGCAAACCTCAACCACGCTTTTGGGGAATCGGTTGTAACCATAATGCAGAAACTGATCTCCCTAAATCAAAAGCAAATACGAGGGAAAGTTGCCGAAAGCCTGCTGTACTTGTCAAGGTTGTATGAGTCGGAATCGTTTGTATTAACAATCACCCGAAAGGAGCTCGGTGAGCTTTCGGCCATTTCGGAGGAAAATGCGGTACGGGTATTGACTGAGTTCCGGCAGGAGGATATTATTCAGATAAAAGGGAAAGAAATTTTGCTTCGCAATGTTCCGTTGTTAAATAAAATCAGTGAATTGGGTTGAATTATCCTTTGAATGAACTCATGAATTCTGCACTGAGTTTTTCTTCATAACTGTTCATCTGAAGAAACACCCTCTTTAACAGCAATTGTTCTGTGCCGATTAGTTTTTTCATCTCGATTGAATTGCCAATCGCTTCCCGGTGCATGATTTGGTTTATTTGTTCTTTCATTCGGAGATACATAAGATAATGAAAATGGAAATTCAATTCGTTTCCCGTAGGTGTACTAAATACCTCTCGTGCTGTGAGAGAATCAATTCGTTTTGAAGTATTTTTGTGCCGGATGCCATGGTACAACGCATAGATGCGTGCAAACATGATGACGGACGAAAGACTGTTCTTCAAATCGATGCTTTCGGTATGGTGTTTGGAAGATTCGGTAATGATGTTCCCGAAAACATTGACAGGGGGTTTGAAGCGTGAGACGGACTGTGCCAGGAAATAGAAGAATGCACTTCGCCCTTTGAGGATAGAAAAAACATAGTCCTCAAGGTTCGAGAATAAAGCTCTTTCTCCATATACAAAGCTCCGCAGGGCCGGCCGTCCACAAGCAGGCGGCCGATGCCGGCGTTCGGGCGCGTGACGACGAAATCGAACGCCAGGGCCAAGTCGCCTTCCGGCAGCTCCCGATCCGACGTAACGTTGGAATGCTC
>DAIMEA010000022.1:0-19134 GCA_036725585.1 Prolixibacteraceae bacterium
CTGTCCGGTGAACAACTTCCCGTAAAGCATATAAAAAACAAAAGCAATACCAAACGGATCAGGTTAACCGAAACGGAACCGATTCGTCGCGATGCATACTGAAAACTAATCGCCGTGGCCGTCCAGCATATCGCCGTGGCCAGTCCGGCAAATTCTCCGGCAAATTGCATTTCTTATCGTGTTCTTATCCTCTTAAAAAACGATTTGTGCAAAGCTAAAAAAGGAAATTGATATTCTTGGCAGAAGCAGGAAAAATGTCCTTACGGGATCGGCCGTATGGAGAAAATAAAGATCGGTCCAAAACTTTCAATGATCCGGAGTATCTGCTCATGGCAGGATCCGGCGTACCAAAGGGTAAAGCTTGCAGGCAACACAGAAAGAAAAAACGGCTTCCATAAAGGAAAAAAGTGCCAGGACAAGGGTGATCCCATAGCAAATCCAGCCACAATCCAAAGCATAAAAAATCAGCGACGAAGATGATAAAACCAATCCGACCTGAGCAGCAAAAATCTTCGGACCTGCATTGATCATTCTTCCTTTGATACGAGCTATTCTTACGAAAGAAGCACTGATTTGTGCCAGCAGACTATACGAACTCCCCCAAAAACCCCGAATCAGAAAATCGATCGCAAGAAAAGCCATTCCGGCCCAAAAATCGAACACAACAAAGAAAAGAGCGAACAAAAAGGTAAGAAACGCGTTCAACCGGGCTACCGGTTCCAGCACTCCGGACGAGGTTATGGGACAAAATTTTTGCATTTGAATTTTTTTATGAAACAAATATAATAAGATATATTTATCCTTTATTCGCCCGGATCATTTTTCAATGCCCAATTTTCAAGATTTAATACACGAGACACATGCTTCCCGTTTTAAATACAATTCCTATTTTTACAGCATGGCAAACCAACCCTTGGCAGAGCGATTAAGGCCCACAAGCCTCGACCATTTCATCGGGCAGGAGCACCTGGTGGGTGAAAATGGGATTTTGAGAAAGATGATCGACTCGGGATCCATTTCTTCGATCATCCTCTGGGGACCTCCCGGAGTAGGAAAAACGACCCTGGCGCGCATAATTGCCCATACGCTCCAACGCCCTTTTTACACACTCAGCGCCATCAGTTCGGGGGTGAAAGACGTACGCGAAGCGATTGAAAAAGCCAAAAACCAGCAGTTTTTCAGCAAACCCAATCCCATTCTCTTTATCGACGAAATACACCGTTTCAGCAAATCGCAACAGGATTCTCTTTTGGGTGCTGTGGAGCAGGGCATTGTTACTCTGATTGGCGCGACCACCGAAAATCCCTCGTTTGAGGTTATTACCCCGCTCCTCTCCCGTTGTCAGGTATATTTACTGAAATCGTTTGATAAAGACGATCTGGAGAAACTTTTGCACGATGCACTGACCCGTGACAGCGATTTAAAGAAACGCGAAGTGGTGATTGAGGAAAAAGAATCCCTCTTCCGTTTTTCCGGGGGCGATGCCCGTAAACTTTTAAACATTCTGGAGCTGGTTGTTTCGTCAGAACCTATCGGAACCATTCGGATTACAAACGAAAAGGTAACCCAGTGCCTACAGCAAAATCCTTCGGCCTATGATAAAAACGGCGAAATGCATTACGACATCATTTCGGCCTTCATCAAAAGTATCCGGGGGAGCGACCCCGATGGGGCCTTGTATTGGCTGGCCAGAATGGTCGAAGGTGGCGAAGATCCCAAATTCATCGCCCGCCGGCTGGTTATTTCTGCGGCTGAAGACATTGGGCTGGCCAATCCCAATGCCTTGTTGCTGGCCAACGCCGGCTTTGATGCCATTCACAAGATCGGATGGCCCGAGGGAAGGATCGTTCTGTCGGAAGTAACGGTTTACCTGGCCAATTCGCCCAAAAGCAACTCGGCCTGTGCCGCCATCGATCAGGCAGCTGATCTGGTCCGGCGTACAGGCGACCAACCGGTTCCCCTTCATTTGCGCAATGCCCCCACAAAACTGATGAAAGAGCTGGGCTATGGGAAGGACTATAAATATGCCCACGCCTACGAGGGGAATTTTGTTCCCCAGCAATACCTCCCCGATGCCCTGAAGAACGAGCGGATCTGGCAGGCTGGCGATAATTCGCAGGAAGCTTCGATGATGGAACGTTTGAAAAAATGGTGGGGAAAACGCTTCGAACGGTGATTAACCTCAAAAATCCTTCCATTTATCGAATTAAACCTTCTTCATTGGATGGTTTTTACGAAACTTGAACAAAAAAACATGCGTACCTTAGGCAATTTTTTATGGATTATTCTGGGCGGATGGATTATCGCCGTGGAATATGTCATTTCGAGTATCATTCTGATGATCACCATTGTGGGTATTCCCTTTGGACTGCAAACCCTGAAACTGGCCGACCTGTCACTCTGGCCGTTTGGGCGCGACACCCGAACCACCCAATCGGCATCGGGCTGCCTGTCGGTGATCATGAATTTCATCTGGATCGTGGTGGGCGGTTTCTGGATCTTCGTTACCCACATGATTCTTGCCCTCCTCTGTGCCCTCACCATAGTGGGAATCCCCTTTGCCCGGCAACATATTAAACTGGCCGCACTTGCCTTTACCCCCTTTGGGCGGGAAGTATTCACAAAATAGTTGCATGGGGGCTGTTTCTCTCTTACCTTTGGAGAAAAAAATTGTGCATGTTCCCGGATATTGACTACATGAAAGCAAGCGGAACGTTTTTGCTGATTGCCGGTCCCTGTGTTATCGAAAACGAAGCAATGGCCTTATCCATTGCAGAAAAGATCAAGGCTTTGGCCGATCACTTTTCCCTGCCTTATATTTTCAAGGGATCGTATCGGAAAGCCAACCGCTCGAGACTCGATTCCTTTACCGGCATCGGCGACGAGCCGGCTCTGAAAATCCTCCGTAAAATAAAGGAAACTTTTTCCATCCCGGTTTTGACCGACATCCATACTCCGGAAGAGGCCGATACAGCGGCCGAATATGTCGATGTACTGCAAATTCCGGCTTTTCTTTGCCGCCAGACCGATCTGCTGGTTGCAGCTGCCCGGACCGGCCGTGCCGTTAACATAAAAAAAGGACAGTTCCTTTCTCCGCATTCCATGAAATTTGCCATCGAAAAAGTCCGGAACAACGGGGAGGGGCAGGTAATGGTTACCGAACGGGGAACAAGCTTCGGGTACACCGATCTGGTAGTCGATTTCCGGGGAATCCCCGAAATGCAACAATTTGGATGCCCGGTCATCCTCGACTGCACCCATTCCCTCCAGCAGCCCAACCAGGAACAGGGAATTACCGGGGGGAAGCCTGAATTGATTGAAACATTGGCCCGGGCAGGTATTGCTGCCGGTGTCGACGGCATTTTTCTCGAAACCCATCCCAATCCACAGGAAGCCCTTTCGGATGCAGCCAATATGCTCCCCCTGCATCAACTCGAAACCTTGCTCGAAAAATTGACGGCAATCAGGGAAAGCATCCATCGTTTTTCTTCCTTTTGATCAGTCTTTTTGAACAAGCGGACTGAAGAGTTAAACAATCGATCAAAAAATCCCGGGAAAAGACAAATTTCCATCTAATTGTTTTTCTGGATCTTATCTCAGATTCAAACGCATCATGCAAAAAAAAGCCCAATTTCTTTTGAAAAAAATTGCCGCTGATCAAAACCCGAAGTCTATTTTCGGGTTCCTTTTTTTGTGTTGAACGAAGAGTTGAAGTAACGAAAACAAAGTCGGCACAAAATAAATAGAATTGAAACAAGCACCATGTCCTGCAGACTATTAGAAGGAAAAAAAGGATTAATTTTCGGCGCTTTGAACGAAAACTCGATTGCCTGGAAGGTAGCCGAAAGAGCCGTAGAAGAAGGATCAAGCGTCGTTTTATCGAATACCCCGATGGCCCTCCGCATGGGCGAAACCCAAAAACTGGCCGAAAAACTGAATACCCTTGTTATATCGGCCGATGCAACCGATGTGGATGATCTGGATCATCTGATTACCGAAACACAAAAATTTTTTGGTAGTAAATTTGATTTCATCCTGCACTCGATCGGGATGTCGCCCAATGTGCGAAAAGGAAAGCATTACAGCGATCTCGACTATAATTTTTTCAACAAAACCCTCGACGTGTCTGCCTTGTCGTTTCACAAGATCATTCAAACAGCCCGCAAAGCCGATGCGATCAACGAGTGGGGGTCGATTGTGGGACTGAGCTATGTCGCAGCCCAGCGCACGTTTTATGGATACAACGACATGGCCGATGCTAAATCGCTGCTGGAATCGATTGCCCGAAGCTTTGGCTATATTTACGGAAGGGAACGAAATGTTCGGATCAACACCATTTCCCAATCGCCCACTCCTACTACAGCCGGGTTGGGGGTTAAAGGCTTTGACCACCTGATGGACTTTTCCGAGCGAATGTCGCCCCTGGGAAATGCCACAGCCGATGAGTGTGCTGATTATTGTCTGACCCTGTTTTCCGACTATACCCGAAAAGTCACCATGCAAAACCTTTTTCACGACGGAGGATTTTCGAGTATGGGCATGAGTCTCCAGGCCATGCAACAGTACAATAAAAGTTTTGAATACGATAAAGAACATCCGTTCGATTAGGAATAATTTGCGTAAACAATTGAACAAAAAGGGGCCCTGAGGCCCCTTTGTTTTTTTGCGAGAAAGTGTAACCTTTAATTCATCAAAAGCGGCAAAAAACAGGCAGCCAGCCCGAGGTATTCCTCCTGGGTCTTGGGCCCGCGGGTGAGCAGTTGTTGTGATAGAAAATTTTCATAATTCAACTGCTTCATCAATTCCTTTTTCCGGATCTGCCGGAATGGAGTCTCAACCATGGCAGCGCCAAACCCCCCGTCTTTATGGGCATACTGAATTTCGAAATGATCGTTTCGAATAATCATACAGCATTGACCATCGATCCCGGAAGAGACCAACACCTGAAACTGTTCGGGTGAGTTGGAATAGCTGAGATTCCATGTTTTATAGGCAACATCATTGATCACGGTGCAATTTGGAGCCGGTGTGAGTTGATAATTCCCGAAACGGGTAGAAGATTCCCCCGACAAAACATCGGTGTCGGGCCGGGCCGATAGGGCAACAAAACCCATCGCCATCAAAGCAATGAATAAGAGTGTGTTTTTCATGACTAAAGAATTTAATGCTATTTTAATGTTACTATTCTTTAGTCGAAAAAAAAGGGCAATCGTTACACTTTTTGTGTTAAAAAACCAAAAATGCTGAGGAAGACCGAAGACCGAAGACCGAAGACCGAAGACGGGAGACGGGAGACGGGCAGACGGGAGACGGGCAGGCGGTCTTTATTTTCCGGCCTCCGGTCCCCGCCTGAAGTTTCCGGGTTTGCGTTGATCGTCCGGACCTTTTGGCCCGGGGCGGCCCGGGCGCATGCCTGTAATGGGATTTTTCCCTCCATGCGACGAACGGCGAGCGGATGCTTCCCGTAAGGGTTTTCGGGATCCTTCGTACAGATCGTAGCTTCGTAATTCACATTCCAGGGATCCATTAAGCAAGCGGTAACGTTGGGAAAAGCGCAATCCAATTCGTTTCAGGCCTTCTTCCGATCCGCTAAAAATCCAGGCCCGGTACCCCATAAAATTCTTCTTCAACGAATCTCCGATCATGGTGTAAAGGGGCTCAACTTTTCGTTCGTTCATTCGCTCCCCGTAAGGTGGATTGAGAAAAAGCAGGCCCTTCCCTTCTTCGGGGACCATTGAAGAAAAATCCCTGACCGAAAACTGAATATCTTTTTTCAGGCCGGCATTGCGGGCATTTTCCGTAGCAATCTTTACATTGACCGAAGAGATATCCGATGCAACAATAGAATGTTCAAACGGGATTTCGTAATCGGCATTGTAGACTTTATCGAAGAGATCTTCGTCAAAGTCGCTCCATTTCTCAAAAGCAAACGATTTTCGGAAAATTCCGGGGGGAATATTCCGGGCAATCAAGGCAGCCTCGATGGGGATGGTACCCGAGCCGCACATGGGATCGATGAGGGTACATTGTCCCTTCCAACCTGCCAGCTTCAGAATACCGGCCGCGAGAACTTCACTCATCGATGCCTCGTTTTGTCCCAGACGATACCCCCTTTTGTGCAGCGATTCGCCCGAACTGTCGAGCGAAAGGGTCACATCGGAAGCCGATGCATGCACGTTGATCCGGATATCGGGATTATCGGTGCTCACCGAGGGCCTTTTCCCATGCACCGAACGAAACTGGTCGACAATGGCGTCTTTCGTTTTCAGACTGACAAACATAGAATTGTTGAAGGCCTCGCTGTTCACCGTGCTGTTTACAGAAAAGGTTTGCTGGGGGCCGAAATAATCGGACCAGGGAATGCTACGGACACTGGTGTACAAATCGTGGGCGCTTTTTACCTTATACTCGCCAATGATGCGCAAAATCCTCAGCGCGGTATGACAGCAGAAATTCGCCTTATACAAAATCTCTTTCGATCCGGAGAACATAACGCCCCGGTTTACGGTTTCCACATGGGAAGCTCCCAGCCCGATCAACTCTTCTTTCAGCACCTCTTCGAGCCCGGCAAAGGTTTTTGCCAGCATTTGAAATTTTTCAGCCATTGATTCCTCGTTTATATTCCCCCTCCATCGGAAAAAGCAGCGCTTCGTGCCTTAAACTGTACCACTCGTGAAAAGGGTGGCAAATCGTTGGTAACCCACACATTTCCTCCGATAACCGATCCCCGGCCAATAGTGATCCGGCCGAGAATGGTCGCCTGTGCATAAATAATTACATCGTCTTCGATAATCGGGTGCCGCGGAATTCCCTTGATTGGTTTCCCTTTTTCGTCGAGCGGAAAGCTTTTCGCGCCCAGAGTAACCCCCTGATATAGTTTCACATTGTCGCCGATAATACAGGTAGCGCCAATTACGGTACCGGTTCCATGATCGATGGTAAAACGGCGCCCGATTTTTGCTTCCGGATGTATGTCGATTCCCGTTTCCGAATGCGCCATTTCAGAAATGATGCGCGGAATAAGGGGCACGTCTAATTGAACCAGCCGGTGGGCAATCCGGTAACTCGATATGGCACGAATCCCGGGATAGCAGTAAATAACTTCTCCCCTTCCCCGTGCAGCAGGATCTCCTTCGAAGGTAGCTGTTACGTCATCGGCCAGCATCTGGCGCAATTCCGGCAGAAAAGAAATAAAATCGGCCGCCTTCTGTTTCGAGACAAACAAATTCGGAGCCAGTTCCTTCCCTTTGTTCCTTTTTTCGGTACACACAAAACACAAACCGGCCAGGATTTGCTCGCTCATCATTTCAAATACTTCGTCGATATATACGCCCATGTAGTACTGAATGGCCAAAGCATCGAGGGTTGTGTTGCCAAAATAACCGGGGAAAACGATTTCCCGTATTTTCTCGACAATGATTTTCATTTTCTCGACCGAGGGCATAGGCTCCCCCGAGTGATGCTGATGGCATACACTGCCAAACGATTCGCTTTCGGACAAACGGTGAATGGCATGCTGCAATTTTTCCGCTTGCTCTTTATCGTTATACGTTGTCATCGGCGTTGAATAAAGGGGTACTCAAATAACGTTCGCCTGTGTCGCATATAACCGTGACAAGGGTTTTCCCTTTGTTCCCGGGACGCCGGGCAATTTCAAGAGCCGCGTATACATTGGCACCCGATGAAATGCCGGCCAGAATTCCTTCCTCAGTGGCCAGCCGGCGCGCTGTATCAAATGCCGATTGGGTCTCCACCTGGAAAATTTCGTCAATAATCGCTGTATTCATTACTTTCGGGATAAAACCCGGCCCGATTCCCTGAATCTTGTGCGAACCGGGAGTCCCGCCCGAAAGAACCGGCGAATCGGCCGGTTCGACCACGATGGCCTTGACCGAAGGCTTTCGCTTTTTCAGTTCTTCGGCCACACCGGTTATGGTTCCTCCTGTTCCGGCGCCGGCAACAAAAAAATCAACGGTTCCCTCTGTATCGTCCCATATTTCGGGCGCTGTTGTTTTTCGATGGAATTCGACATTCGCCTTGTTTTCAAACTGCATGGGAATAAACGAACGGGGATGGGACGCAGCCAGTTCGCGGGCTTTTTCAATGGCCGCTTTCATACCGCCCGCAGCCGGTGTTAAGTGCAGCTCTGCCCCATAGGCTTTCAACAGGATTTTTCGTTCGGCCGAAACGCTTTCGGGCATGACAATGATCAGCCGGTACCCTTTCACCGCACAAATCATGGCCAAACCAATGCCCGTGTTGCCACTGGTGGGTTCGATAATGACCGGGTCGTTTTGAAGGATGCCCTCTTTTTCGGCTGCTTCGATCATCGCATATGCGAGCCGGTCCTTAACCGAGCCCCCGGGATTCATCGACTCCATTTTCACATATACTGTAGCATCCAATCCGGCAGTCAGCCGGTTTAACCGCACCAATGGTGTTTGCCCAATCAATTGGGTTATATTTTTAAGATTGTTCATAATCAACGATTTTTAAAGGTAAAGAATACGTAATTCACACAAGAAAGAAAATTTAGCCGCTACAACAGCAACTGAAGAAATAAGAATAAACCCTGTATCGGTAGAAATCGTTCATTACTTTATGATATGGTGGCGTAATATTCTAAAAAAAACCCGATAATCGCAAACTTTTCCTTAAGAAAACCCGAAACCGGTAAATTGTTCACATTGTTTTTAAAAATTCTTCAACCCGGGAAAGAGCATTTTGAAATCGTCCGGTATCCATTCCGCTAATCCGCTCATAACGGAAACCGTAGGAAATGAGCTCCTCCTGGTACGTATTATGAAGCCGGATCCGTTTTTCACCACCGTTTTCCCTTACCGGATCGGCAATCCAGGGCAAATCGATATCACAAAGAAGAAACAGGTCGATGGGATACTTCCGGATTGCTTCGTCGAGCCACAAGGGATAATTCCCAAAAACGACCTCAAACCATATTTTTGTAATGATCAGCCAGGTATCAATAAAAACGAGGGGCTCATTTTCAGGGATCCTTTCCATGCTTTGGATCTGATATCGGGCAATATGTTCTACGTCGTTATAGGTATATTTCCGATTGAGATGCTCGATAAAGCCACGGGCAAATTCAGGAATCCACAGCGCGTTATAGTGCGTGGCCAAAGCCCTCGCCAGGGTTGTCTTTCCGGTTGATTCGGCCCCGGTTATAACGATGCGTACAGGCTTTTTCATGCAGTTCGGTTTATGCTTTTTTTCCATTCCCGATAACCCCAGATTGCGGCCAGTGTATAAACCCCAAACAGGATAACTGTAGGGTACAATTCCTTGTATACGTACAAACCGATCGATACAACATCAACAACGATCCAGATGATCCAGTGTTCGATGCGTTTTTTTGCCAGCATCCAGGTTGCAACAATACTCAGCGCTGTTGTGAATGAATCGCCCAACGGCACAGGCGAATCGGTCAGATAGTGAAGGATCAGAAAGAGGAGCACCCAGAGAACAAGGGAAAGGAGCAACAAAAGGCGCAATTCCCGGAGCGTGGTTTTCGAAACGGGAAGTTGTCCCCGTTGCCCGTCGATTTGTTTTCCCCTGATCCACAACACCCAACCGTAAATACTAATTCCCACATAATAAAACTGAAGGGCCATATCGGCATAGAATTTTGCCTGAAAAAAAACAAAAAGGTAGAGAAACGAAGTAAGCAATCCGGTGGCCCAGGTAAGAATGTTTTGCTTTACCGAGAACAGCACATAGGCTATTCCCAGGGCAGCTCCTGCAATTTCGACCCAATTAAACGATAATCCGCTAAATGCATTTTCCGACATGCACATTATTTTCCTTTGATCAAGGAAGAGTACGCATTGCTATCGCTGATGATTTCGAGGGCTTTAAGAATCTCTTCATCATCGCTGTTGATGATTTCGTAATACTCACTCGAAGTCCAAAGATCGCGGGCGATGATGGCCTTCAAATGCCTTTTGGCGTAGGGTATTAATTGTTCGATGGATGCTTCGTCCCGGGGAATTTCCTTTTCTTCACCCTCGGCCCACAATTCGTCGAGCAAAGCGTCGCTAACGGTAAACGCATCCCGGTATGCCGAAAATTCGGTATATTTTTTCAGAAGCTGGTTTCGATGTTGATCGACATAGTCGACCACAAACTGATTCACCACGTTTTTCCGGATCAATTGGTTGTAATATCGATAATAGAAAGCGGTGTCGAGGGGGACGAATACATCGGGAATAATTCCGCCGCCGCCATATACGGTACGCCGGTTGATGAGGGTTTTGTACAGGAGCGTATCAACAATGGCTATGCTGTCGCGGTTAAAAAGTTCACCCCGTTCAACCCGGCTGATCATATCTTCGCGGTAATCGTCGATTCCGTTTTCGTAGGGTTTCTGGATGCAACGACCGCTGGGTGTAAAATAATGGGCCGTGGTTAATCGGACCATGGATTCATCCGTCAGAAGATACGGTTGTTGCACCAGGCCTTTGCCAAAGGAACGACGGCCGATGATAATGCCCCGGTCCCAGTCCTGTACCGCACCGGCTACAATTTCGCTCGCCGATGCCGAACTACCGTCGATGAGTACAACAAGCCGCCCCGTTTCGAACACACCATCGGAGGTTGAAAGATAATCCCTGCGGGGATTGTTCATCCCTTCGGTATAAACGATCATTTTTCCATAGGGAAGAAACTGGTCGGAAATTTCGTGGGCTTGTTTCAGGTAACCGCCGCCATTGCCCCTCAGGTCGAGTACCAGATTCTCGAGGGGATTGTTGTTTTTCAGTTTCAGCACGGCATCAACAAACTCGGAAGTGGTTGTGGCCGAAAAGCGGTTTAGTTTTATATATCCGGTTTTCGTATTGAGCATGTAAGAGGCATCGAGGCTGTAAATGGGAATTTTGTCTCGAATGATCTCAAAATCGAGCAGTTCTTTTTCCCCTTTTCTCTTGATTTTCAGGCGAACCCGGGTTCCTTTCTCCCCTCTTAACCGGTCGAAAACGTCCTGATTGGTCATGCCAATACCGGCTACCAACTCGTCGTCGATATGAATAATCCGGTCTCCGGCCATCAGCCCCACTTTTTCGGAAGGTCCCCCGGGAATGGTTTGAAGAACCATCAGGGTATCACGCAATATATTAAATGAAATACCAATGCCTTCAAAGCTCCCCTGAAGGGGTTCGTTCATTTGGTCGACTTCATCTTTGGAAATGTAAACAGAATGCGGGTCGAGTTCGCTTAACAGATTGATGATGGCAACTTCCGTCAGTTTTTCCATATCGACGGAATCGACATAATAGCTCTCAACCAGGCGCAAAAGACGGTTGAATTTATTGCTTTGGGTCATTACATCCTGTGCCCGTGTGCCCGTAAAAAAAAGGGCTAAGACCAAGAACCAAAATACTTTTCGGAAAAGAGACATATCAGCCGGAATTTCTGTTTGTGTCACAAATATAATCAATTGATTCGTTTATTCCCATTCAATGGTTGCCGGAGGTTTGGAGCTGATATCATAAACCACCCGGTTAATACCTTTCACCTTATTGATGATTTCGTTCGACACTTTCGCCAAAAATTCATACGGCAGATGAACCCAGTCGGCTGTCATGCCGTCGGTAGAAGTAACCGCGCGCAAAGCGACCACGTTTTCGTAGGTACGTTCATCGCCCATAACGCCTACCGACTGTACCGGCAGCAGCATGACGCCTGCCTGCCAAACTTTATCATACAAATCCCATTCAATAAGGTGGTTCACAAAAATGGCATCGGCCTCCTGCAAAATCTGTACTTTTTCGGGGGTAATTTCACCCAGGATCCGGATTCCTAAACCCGGTCCGGGAAAAGGATGGCGGCCCAACAACTTTGCGTTCATCCCAAGTTCCCGACCCACTCTCCGTACTTCATCCTTAAAAAGGGATTTGAGCGGTTCCACAATTTTCAATTTCATTTTTTCGGGTAAGCCGCCCACATTGTGGTGGGATTTGATGGTGGCTGAGGGGCCGTTAACCGAAACCGATTCAATCACATCGGGATAGATGGTTCCTTGTGCCAGCCATTTCACATCCTGTATCGTATGGGCTTCGGCATCGAAAACTTCGATAAAATCGCGTCCGATTACTTTGCGCTTGGCTTCGGGTTCGATCACTCCTTTTAAATCGTTCCAGAATTTTTGCCGGGCATCGACCCCGATGACATGAAGTCCCATCCCCTTGTATTGGGCCAGTACATTTTCAAATTCATTTTTCCGGAGCAAACCATTGTCGACAAAAATACAAGTGAGCTGATCGCCAATGGCCCTGTTGAGCAGCAATGCGGTAACCGAAGAGTCAACCCCTCCGGAAAGACCCAAAACAACCTTGTCGTTTTTCAGTGTTGCCCGTAATTCCTGAACGGTCGATTCGACAAACGAAGCGGGCGTCCAACTTTGCCGGCAGCCGCAAATAGAAACCACAAAATTGAACAACAGCAGTTTCCCTTCGGTAGTATGGTATACCTCGGGGTGAAACTGAATAGCATACGTTCTTTCGTGTTCGATTTTGTAGGCGGCAAAGTACACGTCGTGCGTACTGGCAATCACTTTATATTGGGGCGGGACTTTTTCGATGGTATCGCCATGCGACATCCAAACCTGTGTATCGTCGGATATGCCGGTGAACAATTCATTATCATGGTCGATGTATTTCAGGTTGGCCCGGCCGTATTCCCTTGAGTTGGATGGGGCAACCAAGCCTCCAAAAAAATGGGCCATATACTGGGCTCCGTAACAGATTCCCAAAACCGGGATCTTTCCTTTAATGTTCGACAAATCGATCCGGGGGCTGTTCTCATCCCGGACCGAAAAAGGGCTTCCCGATAAAATGACTCCCTTCACCTGATCATCCAGTTCGGGGAAACGATGATACGGGTAAATTTCACAATATACGTTCAATTCCCGTATCCGTCTCCCGATCAACTGGGTATACTGGGAACCAAAATCAAGAATAATAATTTTTTCCGGCATGCAATAAAAGAATTTTTCGCGACAAAGATAACCCGATTCAAATAAATGCAAAAAGAGCAGGGGAAAAAAGGAGGGGATGAAAGCACATCGTTTCCATCCCCTTATTCTGGTTCGTCGAAAAATCAATTATTTTTCGCCAAATACTTGTTCTTCGGTATAGAATTCGTCGGCGATTACTGTTGAATGAATGGTGTGCTTTTCAACAGGAATGGGTTTTAGATAGAGTGTTGGCACATCCTTGCGACCGTTGTTGATCACAGCATCGATGTTTTCCACTTTCTGGTCTTTAACCAGTTTAATGGCCAGTTCCACCGAGGCTTCGGCAATTTGCCGGATCGATTTATACACCGAAAGAGTCATGCGCCCGTCCACAATGGCCTTTATGGCATCCAGCTCAGCGTCCTGCCCGGTTAGGATCATTTCTTCGGCCGGGTAATCGAGCTCTTCAATAGCCTGAAGAGCACCCATAGCCAGCCCATCATAACTGGTAATGATGGCATCAATTTTTCCCCGGTAAAACGACAATACATTCCGCATGGTAAAATAGGCATTGTCTTTCGACCAATCTTCGGTAAAACCTTTATAAACAATCGAAATATCCCCACTTTCGATATACGGCTTCAATGTTGCTTCCTGTGCTTCTTTTATAAAAATGGCATTCACATCGCCCGCATCGCCCCATAAAAGGACGTAGTTTCCTTTGGGTTTGTTTTCGAGGGCGTGGTTCACCATCAGGTTGCCGATTTCAGCTCCTTCGAAGGTAACCAAATAGTCGAGTTCTGAGTTTCGGATCAGACGGTCGTACCCGATTACCGGGACGTTGTATTCATGCGCTTCGCGGACAATAGCCGCAGCCGTTGTTGAATTGGCTGCCACCACAATCAAAACGTCAATGTCCTGTTTCAGCAAATCAGAAGCCTGTTTCAACTGAAGGTTTTCGTCGTTTTCTGCTGACAGGGTCAGTACCTCAATCCCCTCTTCTTTAGCTTTTGCCTCAACATATCTTTGGTCAACCGGCCAACGATAACCCACGGAGGCAGGAATCAGGAAACCCAGTTTCACATTGCTGCCCGATTCGCACGAGAACAGAAAAAAAATCAGAAAAACTCGTGTAAGAATAATCGAAATCCTTCTCATGATAAACATTTTTTTTATGATTCATTTCATTGGAAATGCCTGTAAAAACATCCACTTTAAACCTTGTGTTGGCCGAAATTATATAAATAGTTTATTAAATCTCTATTTTTATGAAAAATTTTATACTTTAGATTCCAATAAAATCGCCAGTTGATCGATTTCGTCCTTTTGGGCTGATAACCGAACTTTTGCAATTGCGGGAATTGTTTCTTGTGAATTATTAAATTGAATGGTATGGGAGAAAATAATAGGAACCCAAAAAGTCTGTTGGGAATTAAAAAGTGGGCCGATTTTAAAATCGGAACGAAAATAGGTATCGGCTTTGGCATGCTGATTCTGCTGGCTGCAGTTATCGGGATCATATCCGTTGTGAACATGACCAAAATCAAAGACGAGACCAACATACTGGCCAATGAATCGCTTCCGTCGGTGAATGAGTCCTTCCGGATTGATAAAGACTGGCGGGAAGTGATGTTTTACATGCAGGCCTATGATTTTATTCGTGACCCCTATTACCTCGACCGGACCGATCAGTATCTGACCAAATACACCCAGGCGCTGGGCGCTTTGATCAAGATATCCGATCAATCGGTAAAGGTTGCTATTAACAAAGAGAAACTAACGCATCTGAAAACTTCGCTCGATCAGTACCAGGCATTGATTGACCAGTACCGAAAGGTTGAAAGCAACAATCAGCTTCTGATTGAAACACTGGAGAAAAATACCGAACGACTGATAAAATCAGACCTGGCCGGATCATCGTTAGCAAACAACCTGATTTTGGCCAATTATAAGGTGATCCTTTTTATCAATACACGCAAGCCCCACAACCTGGTCCAGGCAGAACCCTTTCTCCGGCAGGCCAGGAACCAGGGAGCCATGAGTTACAGCACTTCGGCCAATGTAGTGAGTCAATTGGAAGAATTGATCAATGGCTACAAAGCCGCCCGTGAAGTTGAGTTAAAACGGAACGAACTGGAAAACCTGCTTAAGGTTGAAATCATGGCCCTGTCGGATGTGGGCCTCGACCAAATCACCGAAATGACCGAAACCACCGACCGGATTATTTCCACCTCACGGGTCACCCTCAATTTTATCATGGTCATCATTCTGCTGATTGGGGTTGTTCTAGGCGTGATCATTTCCCGTTCCATTACCCTTTCCATAAAATCCGGACTTAAAATCGCGCAGAATATCTCGAACGGTGTTTTGCACCGTCAACGGGAAATCAACCGGAAAGATGAAGTGGGCGAACTGATGACCGCCCTGTACCGCATGAACAATCAGTTGAAATTCATTGTCGAAGATATTTCGAACGGCATCCAGAACATTGCTTCAGCCAGCCAGAAAATGAACAAAAATGCCACCGAACTGAGCGAAGCAGCTACCGATCAGGCTGCCACCACCGAAGAAATCTCGAGCTCGATCGAGGAATTGCATGCCAATTTCCTACAGAATGCCGATAATGCCGAAGAAACGGAAAAAATTGCCCTGGCTTCTGTGTCTGGTATCCGCGAAGGAAACAAAGCAACCGAATTGGCCTCGCAATCCCTTAACGACATTATCGAAAGGGTTTCGTTCATTGGCGACCTGGCCTTCCAAACCAACATCCTGGCACTGAATGCAGCAGTGGAAGCTGCCCGTGCCGGCGAACACGGACGCGGTTTTGCCGTGGTTGCTTCCGAGGTCAAAAAACTTGCCGACAGCAGCAAACAAGCGGCTGAACTGATCAACAAAGTATCGCGCGAAACCGTGATCGCTTCCGATCAGGCAGGCATCAAGCTGAAAAACATCGTTCCCGAAATTGAAAAAACCGCCCAGCTGGTCCAGGGCATCAAGCTGGCCTCGAACGAACAGGAAGTAGGTATCAACCAGATCAACAATGCCATCCAGC
This sequence comes from Prolixibacteraceae bacterium, assembly GCA_036725585.1. Lineage (GTDB taxonomy): Bacteria > Bacteroidota > Bacteroidia > Bacteroidales > Prolixibacteraceae > DAIMEA01. The sequence goes on from DAIMEA010000022.1 coordinate 16,023, forward strand.
AATTGAACAACATTGCCCAGCAAAATGCGTTCAGTTCGGAAAATATGGCCAACTCCTCCCAGGAATTATCGGCGCTTGCCGAAAAACTGAAGAAAACTATTTCCTTCTTCCAGGTAGGAGCCGATATGAATTAGCCTAAATATTGAACACATACGTTCCAAAGCCCGCTTTCCGCCGAAGCGGGCTTTTTCTTAATGTCAGGGTTCGATCCCTCCGGAATGACTAAAGGAAAATCGATTGGTTTTTACCGTTAATAATCAATCCGTAATTCGGTTGAATTGAACGAATCTTTCTATTTTTGTCCTTCCAACTTAATGCAAGAGATTTACCGAAAATGAAAGCCATGCTGTTTGCCGCGGGATTAGGAACCCGCCTTTGGCCGCTCACCGGGCAGACCCCAAAGGCGCTGGTGAAGCTGAACGGGATTCCCCTGCTCGGCCACGCCTTGCATCAGTTGGAAAAATGGGGCGTCGTTGAGGTGATGATCAACGTACACCATTATCCCGATGCAATCATCGAATGGCTGAAGAACCACCCATCGAATCTGAGGATTTCCTTTTCCGACGAACGGGACCAACTCCTCGACACAGGCGGCGGTTTGCTAAAAGCCCGCGATTTTTTCCGTGGAGACGAGTCCTTCCTGGCCTGCAATGTCGATGTGCTTTCCACCGTCGATATGTCGGATGTGCAGCATATTCATAACAGCAGGGACGCCCTGGCCACGCTGGTGGTCCGCGACCGGCCTACCTCCCGCTATTTTCTTTTCGACAGGCAAAACCAACTTTGTGGCTGGATGAACCGGGAAACCGGTGAAGAAATCAGGGCACGCAGTTCCGATCATCCGGTAAAACCTCTGGCATTTAGCGGTATTCAAATCCTTTCGCCCGAAATTTTTAACTACATCACCGAAAGCGGAAAATTCCCGATTACCCATCTTTACCTCCGCCTGGCAAAAGATCACCGGATTGTGGGCTATACCGACCGGTCGGACTTCTGGATCGATCTGGGAAAGCCCGGCCAGATTGCCGAAGCAGAAGAGTGGTTACAAACCCAATCGTTATAGAATACCCAGGCGGGCAAGGGCTTCGGTAAATCCGTTTTCCCGGTTGGAGTGCATCACGTGTGGATAGTTCGCTTTTAAATCGGAGGGAGCGTTCGCGAGAACAAAGGGAAAAGCCACGTAATCGAGCATATCAAGGTCGTTGAAATCGTTCCCGACGGCTGCCATTTCCCCGGGCAGGATATTGAGTTGCTCCCCCAACCACTTCAGTCCGTGCCCCTTCGACACGGTTTCGGGGAAAAGCTCCAGCCAGATATAGCCGCCGTTGACAGGCGACGTGGTCCGGATCACCTTCACCCTGGGAAAACAAGCCGTAATCTCTGCCTTTAAGGTTTCGAACAGTATTACGTTTTGGGGAATGATGGCCATGAAATGCCCCGAATGTTTTGGGATTATCCCGTCACCAAGGGCTTGCCCGTCGCCCCGGTGCCTTTCGAGATAGGCAGTGAACTCGGGACAATTGCCGCCTCCCTGGTGAAAAAGAAAGCGGTTGTTGTGGGGAATCGGGCTAAACACAAAAAAATTCAGATCGAAGGTCAGGAGTAACGAAGATAAGGCCTGTACCAAATCAACCCCGAACTCCTCCGAAGTCAGGATGCTTTTCTTTTTCCAGTCAAAAATTCCCCCTCCGGACGAAAAAACAACGTAATCAAATTCTGTTTCATTGCCAATTACCTCGTTCACCTTATGCATGCTCCGTCCCGTAGCAGCCACCCGAACAATCCGCTGTTGGCCCAGGTGCTTCAGGGTATGCCGGTCGGTTTCCGAGATGTGTTTATCGTCGTGCAGCAAAGTGCCGTCGAGGTCGGTGGCTACCAGCCTGATTGAATCCATCGGTTCGGGTTTTTCGTGCCGGGTAAGATAAACAATATTTTGCAGGAGGCGTTCAGACAAAGAATTTTTTCAAGGATCAACTGCTCCGTTAAATTTTTTTCCATCTTTGTAAAAAACCAAAATCAAAAAGCGATGAAAACCATTGAATCAAAACTGATTGTAACCGGAATCCTGTTTCTCCTCATGCTCGTTACCGGAGTCGTAGTGAAAAAGGCCGGGAAACCGTACCCAGTAGTTCTGTTATCGATACATAAAATTATTTCCCTGCTTGCTGCGGTGTCGGCCGTTCTGACGGTGATTCAGCTTTACCGGCAGGTTGAATCCGGTTTCTGGGTCTGGCTTCTGATGGTTGTTTCGGGACTGGTTTTCATGCTCTCGTTTTCCTCGGGCACCATTTTGTCCATCGAGAAAAAAGAAGCAGGCGATGCAGCCCAACAAGAGGCCGAAGAAGCCCCGATGAAACGGATGCACCGGGTTGCCCCCATCCTGGCCACGGTTTTGATTGCCCTTACGTTTTTTCTGATGTATAAAGGATGGATCTAAGAAAATGATAACGGCTTAAGCGGAGGGCGCGGAGGAAATTTTTTAACCGCAGAGGCGCAAAGACGCAAAGAAATAAGTAACTCCTTTTTTTACGGCGGCTTGGCGGGATTTTTTTTTCCTCGCAAAGGCGCAAAAACGCAAAGGCGAAGAGAATCAGGGACGAAGAGGAAATTTTTAACCGCGGAGGCGCTAAGACGCTAAGGCTTTTTGAACTGTGAAAGCGCGGTCTTTGGATCCTTTATTCCAGACAGTCCCAATTAATAAGGATTGTCGGGGATATGGTTCCAAAACCGATCCGGACAAAGAGCACAGAGGGGTTTCACCCCCGGTTGAAACCCCTGTTTGGTAACAAGAAAAGAAAAATTGTTGAACGAATATGGTCCTTAAACCCGACAGGTTTTGGAAACCTGTCGGGTTAAAGGATTACCTACCCAAAGCAGGCAAACCTGCTGTACAACATATTTTCCAATGGTAACCTTTTCCACGTTGCGGGAATAAATGGATAAAATGTCCCGAAATAATTTATTGTTTAAATTTTTCGGGATTGATTGTAACAAACTATTTATTCACTCCTAAACCTATTCCTATGAAAAATTTATCGTTTCCCGCGCAAACCCTCCGCGCAACAAACAAACAAACAAACAAACAAACAAACAAACAAACAAACAAACAAAC
>DAIMEA010000023.1:0-17993 GCA_036725585.1 Prolixibacteraceae bacterium
CATCCAGGATGTGGGCTGTCGTTTTTTTACCTACATCAGTACCCTGCATTATGTGATGGAAGCCTGCGCCGAAAACGATGTTCCTTTGCTGGTTCTCGACCGGCCCAATCCCAATGGCGATTACGTCGACGGGCCCGTTTTGTCCGATTCCCTGCGATCCTTTGTCGGGATGCACCCTGTACCGGTCGTGCATGGTTGTACCGTTGGGGAGTTTGCCCGGATGATCAACGGCGAAGGATGGCTCGGGCCGGGAAAAACCTGCCGGCTGCACGTGGTGGAAATCGAAGGATATACCCATGTCTCCCGGTATTCGCTGCCGTTAGCCCCTTCCCCCAATTTACCCAACGACCGGGCGGTGCGCCTTTATCCTTCCCTCTGTTTTTTCGAGGCAACCCGGGTCAGCATTGGGCGGGGAACCGACTTTCCCTTTCTGGTAGCGGGTTTTCCCGATTCCACCTTTGGTGCTTTTCGGTTTATACCCCGTTCCATCGAAGGGGTCTCATCGCAGCCCCTTCACGAAGGGAAAACCTGTTATGGCGACGATTTGCGAACGCTGGATGAGGTGCCGCCCTTCACGCTGGCTTTTTTCATCCGGTATTTTAAGAAATTTTCCGACCCGGAATTTTTTTGGAGCAGTGAGCGTTGGATCGGTCTTTTGTCGGGCGATCCAAATTTCTACGGCCAGATCAACCAGGGAATAGGAGAGGAAGCGATCCGGGAAACCTGGCAGCCGGCGTTGAAAAAGTACAAAGTCATCCGCAAGAACTATTTGTTGTATCCCGATTTTGAATGATATGCATCCCCTGATATTGCTTCTGTGTTTGTTGCTATACTTTTTGGTCCTTTTAGCGGTGGCCCGTTTCACCGGGAAAGGGAACCGGGTGGGCAGTTTTTATCATGGCGACCGTAAATCCCCCTGGTTTGTGGTGGCTTTCGGCATGATCGGCGCTACCTTGTCGGGGGTTACCTTTATCTCGGTTCCCGGCGAAACCGGGAACAGCGCTTTTCATTATTTCCAGTTTGTGCTTGGGAACATGGCGGGCTATGTGGTTATCGCCTTGTTTTTGCTGCCCTTTTATTACCGGAAAAACATTTTGTCGATTTATTCGGTGCTCCAAAATCGCATGGGGAAAGAAGGGTATCGGGCTGCTTCGGGATTTTTTATCCTGTCGAAAGTGATTGGCGCTTCCTTTCGCTTGTTCCTGGCAGCATTGGTGATCGACATGGCCATTACCGGCCCCCTGGGCGTACCGTTTTGGGTCGCGGTTCTTTTTTGCCTGATCCTGATCTGGCTCTATACCCACCGGTCGGGGATCCGGACCGTGGTTTGGACCGATACACTGCAAACCGTGGTTTTGCTATCTGCGGCTCTGGCAACAGCAGGAGTATTGCTGCATTCGTTCGGGAAACCGGCCGGGAGCGTTTTGCGGGAACTGATGGGGCAGCCCGCTACAACGATTTTTGAATTCGGGTGGAAATCGCCCCATAACTTTTACAAACAGTTTGTGTCGGGCATCGTCTTAACCATTGCTCTCAATGGCTTTGATCAGGACATCATTCAGAAAAACCTCACCTGTGCCGATTCGGGAAAGGCCCGGAAAAACATGCTTTGGTTCAGTTTGTGGTTCGGGATTTCTGTTTTTCTTTTTCTCATCCTGGGCGCCCTTTTGTATGCCTTTGCCCGCGAAAAGGGCATCGTGCTTCCGGAGCGGAGCGATCAGGTATATCCCTTTCTTGCATTGAATTATCTTGGGAAAGGGATTGCACTTTTGTTTATTCTGGGCATTTCAGCGGCCGCTTTTTCCAGCGCCGATTCGGCCATCACCGCGATGACCACTTCGTTTTGCGTCGATTTTTTGAACATCGGACGAAAGCCGGAAAAGCGTCAGGTGTGGATCCGGAACCGGGTACATCTGGCCGTGTCGCTGGTGTTGTTTCTCGTGATCCTTTTGTTTCACGAATTGAATAACGAAAGTGTGGTTACGGCCATTTTCAAGGCGGCCGGCTATACCTATGGTCCTATTGCCGGAGTTTTTTGCTTTTCCCTGTTTCTGAATCGCATTCCTTTTAAAAAGGCCCTTGTGCCTGTGTGTATTGTTTCACCTGTTTTAACTTTCTTTCTGGTTCAACTGGTGGAAGATGTTCGGGCAGGCTATCGTTTTGGTTTTGAAATGATCGTCGTTAACACGCTGATCACCTTTCTGTTGTTGTTGTTGTTGTTTTCGGAACGGGGGAAGGATCCGCGATAAACACCCGGGCAGGAGGGGACAGACCTCACAGTGTATTTATTTTTGGAGAATGACTACATTTGCAAAAATTTTCAGCCCGAAAAATAAACAAGCGGCTGAATACGTTTGAATTCTGTCAATACCCTAATTTTTTGAAACGACAAGAAATCTATACGCTAATTGTATCGCTCCTGATGGGGTGGATGCTGTTTGCCTGCGAGGAAGACAATCTGTTTGCTCCGGAAGGTGCTGTTTTAACGTTTTCGACCGATACGATTCAGTTCGATACCATTTTTACGTCGATTGGATCGGCAACCCAGTCGTTTCGGGTAATCAACCCCTACAGCCAGAGACTGAAAATCTCCTCGATCAGGCTGGCCGGTGGCGATCAATCCTTCTACAGACTCAATATTGATGGAGAGCCGGTTAATGAAGTTTCTGATGTTGAACTGCTTCCGTTCGATAGTATCTATATTTTTGTCGAGGTGACCATCGATCCGAACGGGGTGAACCAGCCCCTTATTGTTCAGGATTCGGTGTTGTTCCAGGTGGGCGACCAATGGCAGGATGTCGATTTGCTGGCCTGGGGTCAGGATTTTCACCTTATAAAACAGGAATTTCTTACAACCCAGACCTGGACCCGCGACAAGCCTTACCTGGTATACGATTATGCCGTTGTCGACAGCGGAGCCGTGCTGACCCTGGAACCCGGTACCCGCGTGTTTTTTCACGACACGGCCGGCTTTTATGTCCTGGGGAACATACAGGCTTTGGGCACCTTTGGGGAACCCATTCTTTTTTCGGGCGACCGGCTCGAAGAACTTTATTCGGATGTGCCCGACCAGTGGTACGGGATACTTCTGTTCCCAAATGAAAACCTATCGGTTTTTGAGAATGTGGAAATAAAAATGCAACGGTTGGACTGCAGGTGGGAACCCTGGAGTACGAAGGTGCTGCCCGGGTGAAAATGCACAACGTGAAAATCCAGCACATGTCGTATGCCGGTATTCTTGCCATTAAATCGATTATTGAAGCCACCAACACACTGATTGCCAACTGCGGCTTTTATGGCGCTGCCTTGCTTTTGGGCGGCGATTATGATTTCAATCATTGTACGGTTGCCAATTACTACCGATATGCTTCCCGGCAAACCCCCTCGGTGGTTATTTCCAATATTCTGGTCAACAGCGATGGAAAGTATCAATATGTATATGAAAACGACCTGATTCGCGCGAACTGGAGAAATTCCATTATTTGGGGAGACCAGGTAAATGAACTCTCGACCGGGTTTTCCGAGAGCAAGCAGTTCAATTTCCTGCTCGACCATTGCCTGGTTCGCCTGGCCGATACCATCGATGTAAGCGATGAAGCCCATTTCCGGAATATTATCACAAAATTCGAAACGGAAGATAGTTTGCTGTTCGTCGATGAACGGGAATACAAATTCATGCCCGATACCCTCTCCCCCGCGATCGATGCCGGCTTGCGCGAATACGCCAACCCGGTGCCTTTCGATCTGAACGATGTTTCGCGCTTAAACGACCTTGCCCCCGACCTTGGCGCCTATGAACGAAAAGAAAAAACCGCCGAAGAGGAATAGCTGCCCCTTTCTTCTCCTTCTATTGTTGCCCTGGCTGGCCTTTGCGCAACCAGAGCAAGAGTTGCAGCGCATTCTGTTTTACAATGTGGAGAATTTTTTCGATACCGACGACGACTCACGAACCGACGACGAAGAGTTTTTACCATCTGGGCTGCGGCTCTGGACGTGGGAACGTTATCAGCAGAAACAAAACCGGATTGCCCAGGTGATTCTGGCTGCCGGCGAAGGGAAATTACCCCTAGTGATCGGGCTTTGCGAGGTTGAAAACCGACGAGTACTTGATGGCTTACTGGAGCACACACCGCTGAAGGATCAGGGATACAGCATTGTTCATAAAGAGTCGCCCGACCGGCGGGGCATCGATGTTGCCCTGCTTTATCGGCGCGAAGGATTTCGTCCGCTCTCATACCGTGCCATACCTCTTGTTCATCCCGCCGATACAAGCTTTCGCACCCGGGATATTTTGTACCTGAAAGGAATCCTTTTGGGCGACACCCTGCATCTTTTTGTCAATCACTGGCCTTCGAAATATGGCGGTGAGCGGCCTACGCAAGCCCTCCGGGCGCTGGCTGCCACTGTTTTGCGGCATCATACCGACAGCCTTTATTCTCAAAATCCGCAATCCCGCATACTCATCATGGGCGATTTTAACGATTCGCCTTTCGAAAAAAGTGTTTCTGAAGTTTTGGGGGCTGGCTCCCCGGCTGATAAACGAATAAAGACAAAGCTGGTGAATCTGGCGCTTCCGCTGGCTGAAAAAGGCAAAGGTAGCCTAAAATACCGGGGACGCTGGGAACTGATTGACCAAATGATCGTAAGTACATCGCTTCTCGATTCTTCGGGTGTGCATGTGGCGAAGGGAAGTTTTCGGATTTTTTCACCTGCTTTTCTGCTCGAAAAGGACGAAACCCACCTGGGTGTACGACCCAAACGGACCTATTTGGGCTATCGATATCACGGCGGATTCAGCGATCACTTGCCGGTGGGGGTCGATTTGTTGCCGGGTATTACGGACGATTGATCCACCCGTTCCAGCCCCAATTCTTTTCCTGTTTTCACCATGAGTTCGTACGCCTCCTGAAAATTATTGTGGATGTCGCCTTCCAGAATAGCCTCCTTGATTGTGTTTTTAATGATGCCCACTTCGCGGCAGGGTTTCAGTCCAAAGGTTTCCATAATCATTTCCCCGCTTACAGGCGGTTGAAAATTACGAATGGCATCGCGTTCTTCAATATCGATTAGTTTTTCACGGACGAGTTGAAAATTTCGAAGATAGGTCTGTACCTTTTCTTCGTTCTTCGACGTGATGTCGGCTTCGCACAGGGTCATGAGCGAATCGATATCGTCGCCGGCCTCAAACAAAAGCCTTCGTACAGCCGAATCCGTCACCTCTTCTTCCGACAGAACTATGGGGCGCATGTGCAGGTTGACCATTTTCTGCACAAATTTCATTTTTTCGTTCAGGGGCAGTTTGAGCCGTTTAAACAGGGAAGGAATGATTTTGGCGCCGATAAAATTATGTCCGTGAAAGGTCCATCCCTGGTTTTCGATGAATTTGCGGGTGTGGGGTTTGGCAATGTCGTGCAACAGGGCAGCCCAACGGAGCCACAGGTCGTCGGTTTGGGGGGCAATTTGGTCGAGCACCGCCAGAGTGTGAAAAAAGTTGTCCTTGTGCCCGATTCCGTTTTTTACTTCCACCCCCTTCAACCGAACCACTTCGGGCAGAATGATTCCAAGAAGACCGGTAAGGTCCATCAATTTAAAACCAAGGGAAGGTTTGGGCGAAAGGATGATTTTATGAAGTTCATCCACAATTCGTTCGGACGACACAATGGAAATCCGGTCCCGGTACTGCGAAATGGCGTTGAGGGTTTTTTCTTCGATCCGAAAATTCAACTGGGTGGCAAATCGGATGGCGCGCATCATCCGCAAGGGATCGTCGTCGAAGGTCAGCTCCGGGGCAAGGGGCGTTCGGATGATCTTATTTTTCAGATCATCAACTCCATTGAACGGGTCGATCAGCTTTCCAAAGTCGTCGGTGTTTAAGCTGATGGCCAGTGCGTTGATGGTGAAATCTCTTCGGTTCTGGTCGTCTTCGAGGCTTCCGGGGCTCACTTCCGGCTTGCGCGAATCGCGGGAATAGGATTCTTTCCGGGCGCCCACGAATTCCAGGTTTTTTCCCTGGTAAAGAAACTGGGCGGTGCCAAAATTTTTAAAAATGCTCACCCGCAGTCCGGGTTTTAGTGCATGGGCTACTTCGCGGGCCAGGCTGATCCCGTCGCCCAACACCACAAAATCGATGTCTTTCGACGGTCGATTGAGAATAAGGTCGCGAACATACCCGCCAATCACGTAGGTTTGGATATGTTGTTGCGCGGCAAGCCGGGCAATGGTCTGAAAAATCTTATTATTGACGTGTTTTGAGAAATCGTGCATGGTTTCGGTTCATTCGCTTCGGTGCATTTTTTCTGTGTGACAAAAGTAACATAAAAAACCCATTCATCGGGTTACCTTTGCTTCGTGAACCTGGTAAAACAGGAGTTGAAAAAAAGAGAATACAAACAAAAAATAGAAAAATCATGTTAGAACATTTAACCCTCGACACCTTCAAAGCGAAGGTATTCGATTACGAAAAAAACAAAGAGTGGAAATTTGAAGGAGACGTTCCCTGTGTGATCGATTTTTATGCAAACTGGTGCGGTCCCTGCAAAATGGTCGCCCCTGTTCTCGAAGAGCTGCAGAAGGAATACGGCTCAAAGCTGAATATTTACAAGGTGGATACCGAGGATCAGCAGGAACTCGCCGCGTTGTTCGGGATCCAGAGCATTCCTTCGCTGTTGTTCGTTCCGAAAGACGGAAAGCCCCAGATGGCCATGGGCGCCCTGCCGAAGGCAACCTTCGAACAGGCGTTTAAGGATGTACTGGGTGTGACAAAGAATTAATCAGGGGAGGCCGTCCCGAAAAGTGTCATTTCGACCGAATGGGAGAAATCTGCCCTAATAATGAGGCGCAGATTTTTCGTTGGGAGCATTTACTCATCCTATAAAAAATGTATCCACGTTGACGACAGCCTCATTTTATGACGTCGATCACCCGTTCCAGTTGATTGCCTCTTGATCCTTTGATCAGAACCAACCGGTTTTCCCAGGTTCGCCGGCGAAGCAAGCTGAGTAGTTCTTCGGTTGTTTCTGCTTTTTGAAATTCCCCGGGGCTATCGGTTTTTAAAAAATTTTGACCGGTCAGGTATACTTCTTCTATGGCTGCTTTTTTAAGCAGATCGACAATTTTCTGATGTTCTTCGTCCGCCAAGGTTCCCAGTTCCAGCATGTCGCCCAGAATAACGACCTTTTTGGGGTGTTTTGTTCCGATAAAATGCTTCAGGGCCGCTTCCATGCTGGTAGGATTAGCATTGTAGCAATCGACCAGCAGGGTATTTGATCCTTGTTTCCGTATTTGGGAACGGCTGTTTGCCGGGTGATAATTTTCGATGGCTTTTTTAATCTTCATCGGATCGACGCCGAAATGCAAACCGATACGGGCGGCAGCTAAAACATTTTCAAGGTTATACGAGCCCGAGAGATGGGTTTTCAGATACAACCAGCCTTTGGGAAAGAGAATACGGCAAACCATGCGCATATCATTCCCGTCTGTTTCGCCGCGAAGCTCGGCGTTGGGGTTGTTGCTTCCGTAGCTGTACCGGGGAAGGTTGGCAGGAGCCATGCCGGTTAGTATCGGGTTGTCGGCATGGATAAAAATTCCCTTTCCGTTTCGGGCAATCGACTCATAAAGTTCGCCTTTGGTTCGCACCACTCCTTCGAACGAGCCGAAGCCTTCGAGGTGGGCTTTTCCAACGTTGGTAATCAGGCCGTAGTCGGGTTGAGCGATGGTACAGAGTTGCTCAATTTCGCCGGGATGATTGGCTCCCATTTCGATCACAGCGATCTCGTGTTTTTCTTTGGGGGCCGAAAGAAGCGTGAGCGGTACGCCAATGTGGTTATTTAAATTTCCGGTAGTGGACAGTACCCGGTATTTTTGCTGCAAAACAGCCGTTATCAGTTCTTTGGTAGTGGTTTTCCCGTTGGTTCCGGTAATGGCCAGTACGGGGATATTCCATTGTTGCCGGTGGTATTTTGCCAGGTTTTGTAAAGCCAACAGGGTGTTTTCGACATAGTAGCACCCCGGGAGGGACGCATATTCGGGCCGATCGCTCACGGCACAGGTAACGCCTTGTTTCAGAACGGACGGGACAAAATCGTTACCGTCGAACTTTTCTCCTTTCAGAGCAAAGAACATTCCCCCATCACGTCCCAGGCGGCTGTCGGTGAATACGCTTTCACTTTCGGTGAATCGTTGATATAATTCTTCGATGGACACAGTTTCTTTTTTTATGCAAAGGTAAAGGTTGTTTGGATGCACCGGGCAAAAAAAATCCTGCAGTCGGGCCGCAGGATCTTACTGTATCTTTTTTGCGATTATTTCATTTGTATCGGCGGTCCCAGGCGGGTCATGGCACAGCGGAATCCGATATCGTCGGCAGCTTCCCGTTCGTCGAGGTAACGGCGCGATCCGGGATTCAGCCAGTAGGCACGGTCTCTCCATGAACCTCCCTTGTAAACACGGGCATAATCGGTAATTCTTGAGTTGATCACTCCGGGGCTGGGTGACTGGAAATACATTGAACTGGTTGTAGCAGTGCTGTTGGCCAGGCTGGGAGCATTACTGGTCCAGTTGCTTCCGGCAATTTGGTTCGACAGGTAATCGCCGTCGACATAGTTCCGGTAATCGGCAATGGTATCGACCATGATTTGTCCGTACTGATCGAAATTGATCTGGCCTCCGGTTGTGTCGTATTGGGTGATTACATTTCCACGGAAGGGTTGAAATTCTTCAATATCAACGGGGGAAAGAGGGCGATACACATCGGCCACCCATTCGTTGACGTTACCGGCCATACAGTAGATGCCGTAGTCGTTCGGCTGATAGGAAAAAACATCGGAAGCAATGTCGGCGGCATCGTTCAATGCGCCGGCCATACCCATCAGGTCGCCTCGCCCGCGGGTATAGTTGGCTTTCATTTTCCCCTTAGCAGCTTTATTTTCCTCGCGGATAAAGGTGCCTGTCCAGGGATACATTCTGCGTTGGGTAAGCAGTTCGCCATCGGCCTCTCCAATCAGGCCCAGGGCTGCATATTCCCATTCTGCTTCGGTTGGGAGCCGGTAGTTGGGCAAGAGCAAACCGTTTTCCCAACGAACTTTTTCGTCGTTGGGGCCGGGATAGCCTTGGTAATAATTCATCAAATAACCTTCGGTGGTAAAGACCCTGTCGCCGGCCTGGGCGGAATCAAGCGCCAGGTAGCCATTCTGAATCAGGATGTATTCGTTCACCCGGTCGGTTCTCCATTTACAGTATTCGGAAGCCTGTATCCAATTGACGCCCACAACAGGATAATTGCTGTAGGAGGGGTGCCGTAAATAGTTGTTTACATAAGGTTCGTTGTACGCCAGGGCTCTTCTCCAAACCAGGGTGTCGGGCAAAGCAGCCTTGTACTTTTGTATTGAATTCGGATAAACATGGGACAGCCAGGCAAGATATTGCCGGTAGTCGAAATTGGTTACTTCGGTTTCGTCCATATAGAACGATGCGACGGTAACCCTCCGGGGTTTATTGTCCCAGGCACGCATTACGTCCTCGTCGATACGCCCCATCGTAAATGTTCCTCCCTGGACAAGAACCAATCCCGGGCCGGTTTGTTGCTCGATGTATTTCGGGTCGGAAAAACCAAACACTTCCATATCCTGGGCCGCCCAACCGGTTGTGCGTGAGGCAGGGCCACCCGAACGCCCGGGGCTTGTTTTCTTTGTTTCTTTGCAGCTTACAAAACCAAGAATCAAGATGATCAATAAATAGGAAATTCGTCTCATTTTCCGGATTATTTCAATGTTTTGCAACAAATATAACTAAAATGATGAATACTTATTGCATTCAATTCAATCTTTACTATTTCCAATGTTTCCTTTATGAAAAGGATAGAACGACAAAAATAAAGGAATTTTTTTCAGGTTCAACCAATTTATTGGTGAAAACGGAAAGTCAATTCACTTATTTTGTTGTTTATAAAAAAATCGTGGTTTATACTAAAGCGGTTTGGGTTTCGTTTTTTAAAAAAATATGAAGTTATGCATCGTATTCTCAACCTGATTGTGTTTCTTTTCGTTCCCCTTGTTTATTCTTCAGGTGAAGTGTATTCGCCCGATAATGAATTGGTTTCCTTATACCCGCCAACAGGGGCATCGCAGGTCGATTTGTCCCTTTATCGCGAGCATTCGATCTTGTCCGAAGGCCGCTGGGTGAAAGTATCTGCGAGCAATTCCGGTATTCTGGCGATTCCGTATTCCCGGCTCAAGGCATGGGGGATCGAATCGCCCGACCGGCTGGCAGTGTACTCCAGCGGAGGTTATATGTTGTCTAAATGGAACAATGAAACCTGTATCGACGATTTGACCCGCCTGCCTGTCCTTCATGCCCGGGATAAGAACGGCAACGATTGCGTGTTTTTTTACAGTACGGGTACAACCCGATGGGAATGGGATCTGTCCCTCGATATGTTTGTTCATCAGATCAATCTCTATTCCGATTCTGTCTTTTTTTATCTTTCATCCGACGGAATTCCCTCCGAAGCGCCCTCAATGCTTCCGGCAATCGATGCTTCCCCCGAAATCCGGCTTAGCACCTACACGGCTTATGCACATCGCGAGAATGAGAACAGCAACCTGATCCGATCGGGGCGAAATTGGGTGGGAGAGCGCATTTATTCCCAGAAAAACTACTCCTTTTTATTCCCCGGCGCATCGAACACAGGGGAAGCCACGCTGCGCATGACCGCTTTGTCGCGTTCTTCTTCACCGTCTAACATCGATGTTCGCCTTAACGGAAACGATCTTGGTGTGCTCAATTTTTCTTCTGTTTCGAAAAGTTCCCATGGATATTATGCCGACTTACGCGTTTCGAAATGGGAGGTTCTGCCCAATTCCGAAATGGATGTGGAACTGGCTTTCGAAAGCATCGAATCGGGTGCCGAAGCCTGGATCGATTTTATTACCCTGAATGTGGAATCGGCGCTTCATTTTTCCGGTGAACCTCTTTTGTTTCGAAGCCGCCGGGCGCTCCAATACGACCGGATTGAATACGAAATCACCGTGAGCAAAGGATCGCCGCTTGTATGGGATCTAACCCAACCATTAAACCCCCAAAATGTTGCGCTTGTTTCGGAGCAGGGTCGGTATTTTTTTCAGGCTCCAGGACGGGACATCGGGGAGTACGTGGTTTTTGACCCGGCAACCGGAACGTATCCCGAACCGGTTTTTTCAGGAAATGTGCGCAACCAGGATATTCATGGTTTGCCTGCCTACGATATGATTATTGTGACCCATCCTCTTTTTCAGCGCCAAGCCGAAGAACTGGCCGAATTTCACCGACGCTTCGACAACCTGGAACTTTTGGTACTGACCACTACCGAAGTATTCAACGAATTTTCTTCCGGAATACCCGATGTGGCTGCCATACGAAATATGACCCGTATGTTTTACGAACGGCAGCATGGTACTACCCGACCCTTGAAATACCTTTTGTTGTTTGGCGACGGATCATACGATAACCGTAAACTTGCTGTCTCTTTTGATGAAGAAAACTACAATTTCATTCCCACGTACCAAACCGAAGAGTCGTTAAACGATGCAAAATCTGCTGTTTCCGACGATTTTTTCGGATTGCTGGAGCCGGGCGAAGGGGAGATCTTCGGAACGGTTGATGTGGGTATTGGCCGGATCCCCTGCCGTACAACCCTGGAAGCAGAAATCATCCTTTCAAAAATCATCGGCTACGCTTCCTCCGAAGCGATGGGCGAATGGAGAAATTCCATTTGTTTCATTGCAGACGACGAGGACTGGAACTCATATATGGACGATTCGGAAGAACTTATTGATTCGATCAACCAGCGTTATCCCGGCTTTTTTGTCGATAAAATCTATTTCGATTCCTACCAGCAGGTTTCCACTTCCGCCGGCGAACAATATCCCGATGTTACCCTGGCCATCAACAACCGGGTAAATAAGGGAGCTCTGATTCTGAATTATATGGGGCATGCTAATCCCCAATCGCTTGCCCACGAAAAGGTTCTGGGTGTGAGCGATATCCGTTCGTGGAGCAACACAAACGCCCTTCCGGTTTTTGTGACGGCAACCTGCGAGTTCAGCCGTTTTGACGACGATGCCACTTCGGCCGGCGAAGAAATCCTGTTGAATCCGACCGGGGGCGGGGTAGCACTCTTCACCACCACCCGCCTGGTGTACCAGAGCAACAATGCGCAACTAAGCCGATATTTTTACCAGGCCTTATTCGAACACGACGAAGCGGGCGGAAAATTGCGGCTGGGCGATGCTATCCGGATGGCCAAAAACAAGACCGACGATTACAACATGCGAAATTTCAGCCTTCTTTCCGATCCGGCCCTCCGTTTATCCTTTCCCCGGTATCGGGTAAAAACCCTGTCGATCAACGAAGTGGATCCCGGCAACGATTCCCTGAAAATCGGCGCCCTTGATAAGGTGACCATTCGGGGAGAAATAAACGACTTGTCGGGACAAAGAATGACGGATTTCAACGGAACAGTCATGTCCACAATTTTTGATAAGGAGATGATGGTGCAAACCCTGCAGAACGACGGCATGCCTGTTTTTGTATATCCGGTGCAGAACAGCGTGATTTACAAAGGAAGCTCGGAAGTGAAAAACGGTGTATTTGAATTTTCCTTCATTGTTCCCAAAGATATTTCATACAGTGTGGGAGAAGGGAAAATCATCTATTATGCATCGAACAGCGAAGTAGATGCCAACGGGGCACTGACGGGTTTTCTGATCGGGGGCTCAAGCGATCAGCCGCTGGTTGAAAACACCCCCCCCGAAATGAGCGTATTCATCAACAGTGAAGATTTTCAACCTTACGATAAAGTATCGACCAATTCCCTGCTGCTGGTTAAATTGTTCGACGAAAGCGGCATCAATACGGTAGGGGCCGGGATTGGCCACGATCTGGTGGCCGTGCTCGACGACGACTATTCCCAACAAATGGTGCTGAACGATTATTATCGCTCGGAAATAAACGATTATCAGCGGGGAACGATCCTTTTTCCGCTGAACAACCTGGAGCCGGGCGAACATACAATCCGGGTGAAGGTATGGGATGTCCAAAATCAGTCGGCCGAAGCAGAAGTGGCATTCATTGTCGAAGACGGTTTTGAAATTACCGGGGTAAAAACCTATCCGACGCGGGTTACCTCTTTCACCGAATTTAAAATTTCGCACAATCTTCCGGGTGATATTTTTGAAACCCGCCTCGAGATTTTTAACTTGCTGGGACAAAGGGTACACCTCTCCAACGAAACGCTGAGTTCGCGGGAAAGCACCACGCTGAACTGCCGCTGGGATATTGCCCGTTCGAACCTGCAGTTGTACACTCCCCAGATGCTGGTGTACCGGCTTACCCTGGTCAACCAGAAAGGATTGACAGCCACGGGAACCGGAAAACTCTTTCTGGATATAAAGAATTAAAAAAAACAGACAATATGTGTTTTTTCATTTCGTTATCCTATTTTTGAGAACCTTTTCCGGTTTGCTGAATTGATGAATCGAACAACGGGCAGAAGACACCTGGATGATCGAATCAGAAAACGGGAAGAAATTTATTTAAATTAAGTTACCATGAAGCGTATTCTTTTCTTTGTTCTGCTTTTGATTTTTACCGGGGTTCAGTATTCCTTCGGACAGGCATCCACTACCGGGGCTTCGGTGGTCAGTTCGGCCGTCCCTTTTCTTACCATAGCCCCCGATTCGAGGGGGGGTGGCATGGGTGATGTCGGGGCTGCTACCAGCGCCGATATCAATTCCCAATTCTGGAATCCGGCAAAATATGCCTTCAGCGAAAGCAAAACCGGTATCGCCCTTACCTATACTCCCTGGCTGCGAAACCTGGTGCCCGATATGAACCTGGCTTACCTTTCGGGATACCATCAGCTTGATAACATTCAAAGCCTGAGCGGAAGCCTTCGGTATTTCGACCTGGGTTCGATGGATTTGTTTAATGAATCGGGAGGATCGGAGGGGTCGAGCCATCCCACCGAATTTGCTGTCGATTTTGGCTATACACGGAAACTCTCCGATGAATGGTCGGGCGCTGTGGCGCTACGCTTCATCCTTTCCGACATTTACAGCGGAGTGGTGAGCACCGACCTCACGGCGGGGACTTCCTACGCGGCCGACGTTTCGTTCCTTTACAACAAGAAAATTTTCAAAAACCGGAAGAATTCCAATATTTCGGCCGGGATCAACATTTCGAACATTGGCTCCAAAATATCATACAACGGAGGGGGAATCAAAGATTTTATCCCAACCAACATGCGCATCGGGGGTGCCTATACCACCGAACTCGACAAATACAACAAGCTTTCGTTTGCGCTCGATTTTAACAAATTGCTGGTTCCTTCCCCCCAGATTGACACGGTTCAGGGCGTGCCCATTTTTTCCAACCTGGGCAACCAGAAAGTAGGGCCTATCGAAGGAATTTTTGTCTCGTTTGCCGATGCTCCCGGCGGTTTTATGGAAGAACTTTCGGAAGTGACCGTTTCCGTGGGTGCCGAATACTGGTACAGCAACCAGTTTGCCGTGCGAATGGGCTATTTCTGGGAAGCCGAAGAAAAAGGAGACCGAAAATTCATGACTTTTGGCGCTGGTTTGCGCATGAATGTCTTTTCGCTCGATTTCTCCTATATCGTGGCAAAAAATACCAGTCCGCTCGAAGGAATCCTGCGCTTTACCCTGGGCTTCGACCTCGACGATTTCAACAAACAAGGCAGCCAGAAAAAACGGCGGAATTAATGGAATTCAGAATTGGCAGCGGTTTTGACGTTCATGCCCTGGCCGAAGGAGAAAGCCTCTGGCTCGGTGGCATCCGGATCGAACACGAAAAAGGAACCGTTGCCCACTCCGACGGCGATGTTCTTATTCACGCCCTTTGCGATGCTATGCTGGGTGCTCTGGCCCTGGGCGATATCGGACAACACTTTCCCGATACCGATTCCGCCTATAAAAACATCGACAGCAAAATTCTGCTCCAACGTTGCTGCGAATTAATCCAAAACCGGGGATATCAGATTATCAACATCGATTCGACGCTGTGTGCCCAACGCCCGAAACTGATGGGCTACATTGGCGAAATGCGCCAGTGCCTGGCCCGAATTCTTTCCCTTAGCACCGATCAGGTTTCGGTAAAGGCCACAACCACCGAACATCTGGGCTATGTTGGCCGCGAAGAAGGGATCTCGGCCTATGCCACGGTGCTCCTGAAAAAAATTGTGTATTGAATCGGGTGATTGTGCATGATTTGGATCAACAGATCTTTGGCTGTTTGAATTTTTTTTTGCCGTTGCCTGAAGGCAACGGCAAAGGATATTGAAGGCAACGGCAAAAAGATATTGAAGGCAACGGCAAAAGACAACAATAGTCCAGAATGATTGTACCTTCCGAATCCCTGCAAAAATACCTAATATTTTGGTTTACAAAGGCTCCTTGTCGAATACCCTGTCGAGATACACCGAAACGGGGTAATGATCGGAGTAGGGAACGGTATGCCGTTCATAGCCCGATGAACGGAAATGCGGGGAATGGAAAATGTAATCAATTCGGACCGGGGGAAGTTTTTCCTTGTAGGTGCGGGATATACCGGACCCCGATTCTACAAAGGAATCGACCAGGCGTTTGCTGATCTGCCGGTAGGCATACGAAATAGGTGTGTCGTTAAAATCGCCACACACGATAACCGGATAAGGGCATTCACCAATGTGCTTCATCAGGCTGTCGATCTGTTCCGCCCGTCGCAGGTATCCCTTCTTCAGTTTTCGGAACACCTGCCGGATTTCATCGAGCTGATGATCCTGAAAACTGATCGAATCGAGGATGGTCTTTTCGTCGTCGTTGATGCCAAACGATTGCAAGTGACAGTTGTACACGCGAATGGTATCTTTTCCTGTGTCGATGTCGGAATATATGACCAGGTTTTGGGTGTCGTTAAAACGCATCTCACCCATGTAGACAATCGGAAATGCCGAGAAAGTAACCGGTCCGCCCCATGGATTTTGATGGGCCAGCTGACAATGCACGATGCCCGGAAAAAGAGGCTTCATTTTGAGCGGATTCAGCTCTCCCTTTCGTTGGAGCTTGGTTTCTTGCAGGCAGATGATCTGTGCTTTTTGTTCTGAAATGAAATTTAGGACCGATGCGTCCTTTTTCCTGCCTTCGAGATACGAATAAAAGTGATATACGTTGTAAGTAAGGACTTTAATCGAAGAAGAATTGGGGGCGGCTTGTTGGGTTGGGTGCTGATAAAATGTGGTATGAACCGGGATGCCCGCCAGAATCAGTCCCAACGAAACAAGGCTGTACCTCCATCGGAAAAAGAGCCAGAACACAACAAACCCGCCGTTGAGGATCATTAGGGCCGGATAGGCCAAACCCATTACGGAACCCGGCCAGAATAACCGGGGATCGATCCGAGGCGCCAGGTAGCATGTTAACAACGCAAAGGCAACCAGGATATTGACGATAAAAATCAGGTATCGGACAAATTTTCTCAAACGGAAAAATTTTTCCCAAAGATACAAACTCCTTCCTTTATTTCGAACATAATGAAAATAGGTGGAGAAAGAGAAATCTTTGCTAAAAATTGCGACCTTTGCCCAAAATGAAACGGATGAAGAAAGACAACAGAAAGGCAGGACGTTCCATCAGCCGGCAGAAAAAGAGCGATGGCCCCGGGGCAAACAGCTTGCCCGACCGGGTAAACACCCGCGGGAAAAATAAATTTACCGGGAAAAGATCGCCAAAAGCAACGACGACCGAACCCTCGCGAAAAAAGGGTTTTCGCAGCGACGAAAAAATCCGGCTCAACCGTTTTTTGTCCAATGCCGGTGTTTGTTCCCGCCGCGAAGCCGATGTGTACATCCAGACGGGTTGCGTAACCGTGAACGGAACTGTGGTGTCGGAACTGGGCAGCAAAGTGTCGCTTTCCGACGATGTTCGTTTCAACGGGCAGCAACTGAACCCCGAACGAAAAGTGTACCTTTTGCTTAATAAACCCAAAGGCTATGTAACCACCACCGACGATCCGCAGGAACGAAAAACCGTGATGGATCTGGTTGAAAATGCCTGCCCCGAGCGCGTTTATCCCGTTGGCCGGCTTGATAAAGACACCACCGGGTTGCTCCTCTTCACCAACGATGGCGACCTGGCCCGGAAACTAACCCACCCCGCCCAAAATATCCGCAAAGTGTATCATGTGGTTTTGGATAAACCCCTGACGAAGAATCACCTTCTCGAAGTGGCCCGGGGAATTGAGCTCGACGATGGCTTCATATCGGCTGATGCCATCAGCTACATCGACGAGGAAAAAAAGAACGAAATCGGGATCGAATTGCACAGCGGACGGAACCGCATTGTGCGGCGTATCTTTGAACGACTGGGTTACCAAGTCGATAAGCTCGACCGCGTTGCTTTTGCCGGTCTGACCAAGAAAAATGTCCCCCGGGGAAAGTGGCGTTTTCTCACGGTGGCCGAAGTAAACCTGCTTCAAATGAAATAAAGTGTAACAAATAATTCCTTTCCAATACCAATTCCAGTGTGCAGTGGAACGCGAATTCCTAAATATCGTTACCGGGAACCAGGGGATTATCCATAAGGTTTGCGGCGTGTATTGCGATACTCCGGAGGATCGTGAAGATCTGTTCCAGGAAATTGTGGCCCAACTGTGGAAATCCTACCCGACCTTTCGGGCCGAGGCAAAGGTGACAACCTGGATGTACAAGGTTTCGCTGAACACTGCGATTACGCATTTTAAAAAGAACAAAAGAAGACCCGACGGAAAAGACCTCGACCGAAAACAGTTTCAGGTCGCCGACGATTCCTATGATGAAGATTTCGACGAACAGGTGAAACTCCTGCATCGGGCCATCGGGAAACTGACCGGAATCGAAAAATCGATCGTGCTTTTATACCTCGAGGATAAGAAGTATGAGGAAATAGCCGAGATTATTGGTATTACGCAGAATTATGTGCGGGTGA
>DAIMEA010000024.1:0-17319 GCA_036725585.1 Prolixibacteraceae bacterium
ATTACCCTATTTGGATTGAAAAGTTTATAGAGCCTTTTCCATTAATAGATAAAAGAAGTGTTATCAAACGTTTTGTTTCTGATTATCAACATGAGTTTGTAATTTTGGGAGAAGACAGGCTGCAACACAAACGTCATGTTATTCCTGGAGATTTTCGAATTAAGCTGAAAGAGAAAATAATTATTGAATTAAACAATCTATTTAGAGATGTATTGAGTGTCCTCGGTTATGATGAATAATGCTGATGAACCGATCATGCTAAAAAATAGTTCGACTGTGATATTGTTCTGAAAGCTTTGAGCCTGGTTTTAATATTTTTTTAATATTCTCTTTTGTGAGTTTATAAAATTGTTTCGGTCGATATAGGTGCGTCATTACTACTACTTTAAAAAAATTTAAAAAAAGAGAAACAATTAATAGTAATTTTTGTTGCTTAAACTTGATCTGAATATTCTTGTATGAAGTAAGATTGACAGCGAAGGATCTTCTGTCAACAATAGGTTTTAAAAATTGGTTTTGAAACCATTGGTTTTGAATTTCCTGAAAAGGATGGTTTGTGTATTCCCGGTGACATTCATTTGTAACTTCAATATTATTGAACTGTAAGAACCATCTTCCATACAAGTTGAACAGGAGAAGTTGTTGAGTAGAGGATGTACACCACCAACTTATCTGATCAAATTGTGTTTGAAGTGGTACAACAATGTTATCCAGGACTAAGTCGCGATGTAGGGCAAGAAATTGAGCATCTGCATATTGGCATATTTGGAATGTGGGTGGTCGATGCTTAAAAAATCTTGTTGAAAAAACACTATTCTGAGTTTTGGGTATAAATACTGGGACACCCACAGCTGGTTTGTATTTTTTCAGGCAACGTTCAAATTCCGAGAAACTACCTCGGACAAAACGGATATCATCATCTAGAAATATATAGTATTGATAGCTTTGTTCAATCTCTAATGCTTTTTTTAATAATAAGTTACGACCTTCTCCCCAAGTAGAATTTGGGAAAAAAACTGCGTTCGTAATTTCCCGATCATAAGTCAGGAATAGTACTCTTACGTGTTCCCAATTCCTAGAATTAATTATCCTTTTAATTTGATCTGCTGATCCTTGGATAAGATATATGAAATCATTCATAATTTTTCAAATAAATTCTATATCGAAAATCAAAAATTGTAACCAAGAAGATCTATATCTCTTGCATATTTATTTTCAATAATCCTTTTTGTATCAGTTGAGTAATAATATTTATAATCTACCCGAGGTGGTTTTGAAATTTGAGTGGAGATTATTCCAAAATTTCTAATTTTTAACTTTTGAGAAATAAATTGCAACCCTGTATCTCGTTCTTCGTATCTGACAATATGATTAATTAATAATTTATTGTTTCCATCAAATATGTATTCAGATGCTCCATATCTAAAACCTTGATATTCGAAATAATTAGTCTTATCTGTTGCTCCTTCCAAATTTAGGATATAGTCAGTGAAACTCCAGGATTCAGGAATATTGTTTTTAATTTTACGATAAAAATATAATGATAATATTCGATCCCATGGATTTCTTACGATTGAAAATGTAAATATCTTTTGCCAACTTTCCATGCCAATTATATTTATCATTTCACTGGACGTTAGATGATCCGGAAAGATTTGTTCACTTGAATATTTTGATTCTAAAAGGTTTTTTTTACCATAAGGAGGTCCAAAATTGATGCCAAGTTCAATTCTAATACTACTTGATGAGGTACGAGGAATATCAACAAACCAAAATCCACATTTCAGAATGCGTGAAATACCATATTCAATCGTATTTTTCAAAAACTAAAAATCTAAAAGATTAGTAATCTGCAAGTTTACATAAATCGTCATATATTGACAAAGTTTCAGAACTAACTATAGTCCTATTTTGGGTTCTGTTTAGTTCTTTGGAAATAAAATCATTATTAAGCTTACAATGAAGCAAATCTGATATTTTGAGAATAATTTCCCCTTTAATTAACTGTTGATAATGAACAAAAAGAATGGATCTGTTTAGAGTAGTGAGATTTTTTAGAAGATGATTATAACTATTTATCCAGATATGTTCGGCCCAATAAGGATCTATAAAAAAATTGGATAAATACTCAACACCGGAACACTCTTTTAAAATGCTTTGGATTGTTATTCCAGGCTCCCGAAACATACAAATATAAACTGCCTCATTGTCAAGATATTGATCCCAAACATGAATTGTATAATTAAAACGGGGATCTTTGTAGGCAAATGGTTTCTTTTCAATGGCATGCCTTATGTTTATATCAATTTGATTATCATTGGAATGGATCGATTGATTGGCAGGAATAAATGAAAGCCACCTTTGTCCATACCCGGGATTAAGGGGAGATCTTTCCTTTTCTTCTGAAAAAATGTAAGATCTTGATTGAGTTATATCATAAGAATTAAGTATGTTTTCATTAATGCGATTAATAAAATCGCATTCAAAAAAGCCTTTGGGATTGCTGTGGCGAGGAGGATAAAGAGAATCACCCATGTAATATCCTGCTTGGTGGAGAATTCCCCCCATTAAACTAGTACCACTGCGACCAACTCCAAGGATTAAACAGTTTTTCATTTACAATTCATTGTGAATTTGTCAATAACACCATAAATATCTTTTAATTTGATATCAGTAATAACTTCATCAAGTAAACATTTCTCATAGTTGTTCAGCAAAGTGTTTCTATTTAAAAGATTATATGTCTCATCAGTATTCAAATATTTTGTATTGTCAAAAGAACTGCCTCCACCAATCAATGAGATTGTTTTATACCCTTTATCGGAAAAGTGAATTCCAAGCTGATTACTTAAATCTTTTCTATATTCTAAATCTGAATACCACTCATTAAATGATATACATAATTTATTAATAATGTTATGTGTTATGTTGAAAAATTCATTTGCATGTTCAATCCATAAATTAATTGCCCTTTGCATATTTTCATTGTTAACCCATGGATAAGCAGGGTTATTGATAAAAAAAGCCTTTCTAATTCGACTTGAGAATAAATTTATAGGATCTCTTAAAATCAATAAATGTTTAACATTGATTTTATGATTAAAAATAAAAGGTTTTATATTAACGGAATGGTCTTCAATACTTATTATACAATCATCATTGTTAGTTTTTTTTTCTAAAAATCTCATATTCTTAGGATTATTGATCCATTCAATAAAATCAATAGTATTTGGAATAATTTCTTGGCCTTTCAAAATTGGTGATATAGGAATAATGTTGTTGAAAAAGTTCATATCTGTTTGTTCCAATATCCAATTAATTATTGCGTGATTACCGCTCCGTTTTAATCCATGTACTATAAAAACTTTCATATTTTGTTGCTATCTATTGATTCGGAAAAATTATTTTTTTATTAATTGGATCCCATATGCGATTACCAGTATAACGATTAAGCTCTTTTTCAAGTAATTCATAGTCCTCAGAACGACCATGAATAATTTTGACTTTATCTCCAGTAATGCCATTGTAATATGGAGACCTAAAATTATATATATTACTTAAAGCATAAATTTTTATATCATGATATAGCAAAGCTTCCATTAACGCAGGTTGATCTCCGTAATAAATATTATATTTTTTGATGAATATTTTATGCCATTCTTTTATAAAATTTAATACTTTTTCATTTTTTTTATATAACATAACGCCTGAATTATAGGGATAATATCCAATTATTTTGTTTTTTTCTTTTTCTACTAACCGTATATCTGCCGGGGCTGTTGCAGCTAGAACGTCATAAAAATCAAGTAGATAAAAAAGCTCAACGCATGATTCACAAAAATAAGTGTCCGTATCTATAAAAAATGTTTTATAATATGGCGTTTTTATTAATCCTAATAATTTTTGATTTTTTCCGTATCGTTCCCCTTTTAAGTTAATATCATCTAAATATATAATTAAATCAAAAAATATATATTAATTTATTTTTCAGTTATTAATTTTGCATGTTAATATCATCTTAACATATAATTAAATCAAAAAATATATTATCAATATATTTGTCAGTAATTAATGTTGCATGTGCATTTGGAAAATGTTTTTTTAAGCTAGTTAAAGAAATTAATGCTTCATTAATATATTTTGATCCAAAAGCAGAATATAAATATCCTTTTTCTAGCAAATACTCATTCATTATGCAAAAATAGTAATTTTCTTTTTACAAATATTTTAAAAAAAAAGGGTTACCATATACGGTTACCCTTTTAGAATTGTCAATATTATTATTATTCTTTTAATAATTCGACTTCTTTCTTCAAGTCAATAATATATAACGTTAACTCTTCAATTTTCTCCATTAATAATTTATTCATTTCTCCAAGAGATAAACCATTTTCAATTATTTCTTTTTCTGAAGGAATTCCAGGTAAGTGTTTATTTTCTTTTACAAATTTTTCAACTTCACTTAAAGGCCTTAATGTATAATCTTCATCAAATACATAATCAGACCAGGCATCTAAAGTGACTTCAACTTCAGTAGAAGAGATTTTTCCATCAACAGCAAGTTTTGAGCCACTTGGAACGCTAGTATTTCCTATAACTACACCTCCACCATTATTAAAAATTATGTCACCTGAGTTTAAAAAACTTGCATCAGCAATACCAGAACGCATTTCATAATTAGCTGTTGCCAAATTTACATAGCAATATTCTAGCCATGCAGCTAAACTACTGCTATAAACTGATTGAATCATTTCATGTTGTCCACTGGTTGCTCGTAGACTTGCATTAAATAAATCTCCAGTTGTAGTGTGTTCTAAATGAAGGCTAGCATATAAACCGTCTCCTACTCTTCCTCCACTTGCTTTTGTAATAGATTTATTAGCACCATAAACTGTTAATTCCCTATTAGGGCTATCAGTACCTATTCCTACATTTCCTCCATTGTAATAAACATTGGTTCCATTGGTGTTCCACTGTGCCATCGCACCAACCCCAACCATCATAAACGCTGCTGCGAAAAGTATTTTTATTGTTTTCATTTTTTTAAGTTTTATAATTTCTAACCTGAACTATCAGATTAAAGTTTTAAATCCAGGTGAAATGTTGTTTGTAAATTTTTTATTATTGAAAAACGCGACATAAACCACAAAACACTAAAGAGGGAATTAGAAAAAAATTTATTTCTTTGCGTCTCTGCGTCTTTGCGGTTAAAATATTGTTCAGCACCTCAGTACTTTAACCGTTTCGGCGGCATCGCCCCACGAGCGGGCGGGACGGTGTGCGCATATGGTCGAAACGAAGGAATGGTGTATGTTTGGATTATTCATTCGGTATGCAAGGTCACTGACCGGCGCTTTGCACGTAGGGACCGGGGCGGGTGCAACGGCTGCCGGCGAAAGAGTTTGTTGCCCTACGCGGGTCTTGTCGTCGGGAAGGGCAGGGGCGTGGCAGTAGCGATGAATAACCGGCATGGATTTTGGCAGCAGGTTCTTCTCCTGTTTCTCGGCTACCCTTGCCAGCATCGTTTCTTCCCGTTGCTTCGCTTCTTCCCGGGCTACGGCATCCTGGCAGTCTTTGTCGGCTATGTTGATGGCCAGCTGCCCGCCGTCTTTGATGTGCGTGCCGGGCAACAGTCGGATCGACTGTCCTTTTGCAGCTGTGATCTTTCCTTCGGCAATCGTGAGGTTTTCGCCGCCAACGACCGAGTATACAACTTTGCCTTTTTCGGCGGTGTACACTTTAGGATTCGTCTGTTCGGAAGCAAAGCCGGTTGAAGCGATGAAAAAGAAAAACAAAGCAAGACACAGGCTGCCGCTTGTTTTCAGCAGGTTGGTGCGCAAGTTTTCTGTATGTTTTTCTTTTTTATTCATTTTTAACACAAACAAAGTAACCTATTTTTTTTCTCTTTTCCAATCCGTGAAACCACGTATTTTCGATACGTGACTTCTGCATTGTAAATTGGACTTTCCTGGCGCTGATTTTCTTGTGGTTTTGCCACCTGTTATACTTGTCCGACAGGTTATAGACAATCAGGTTTGTTCCGTTTTGTGATTGTCAATTAATGTGTTCAGACATTCTATCAAATTGTCGATATAGTTTTCAATAATTTCCCATACAATTTCATAATCAATCCCGAAGTAGTCATGAACTATTCGATTGCGAAATCCCCGAATCCTGGTCCATTCTATTTCGAGATTATTTTCTTTAAAATCAGGATCAATTCGATTGGCAGCTTCTCCTATAATCTCAAAATTGCGAACAACGGCATCTATTGTTTTGTCATCGGATAAAAAAGAATCAAAGTCAAGGTCTTTTGTGTATTGTTTGATCTTTTGCGTCGACTGGAACATATCGTCCAACAAAAATCGTATTTCTCGTTTAGACATAGATTAAATCTGGACCGATTGATTTTAAATAATTTTCTTTAACTCCTTTTTTGGAAACCAGATCAACTTTGCTCCCTAATATATTTTCCAGGTCATCTGCTAAATCGATGAACCTGATTCCAATTTTGCCGGAAAACTCTACAAGAATATCTATATCGCTTGAATCATTTTGTTCTTTTCGTGAAAAGGAACCAAAAATGGCCATCGTTTTTATTGGATAGTCGATAAATAACTTGTTTTTATGACTACTTAAAGTATCTTTTATTTCTTCCATGCTTCTCATGTTCCAAAATTATTAAAAAATTCATTTTGTCTTATTTTGGATAAGGATGACTTTTTTAAATGCATAATTTCTTATTAATTAAACTCTGGTTCAATAGCAATATTAAATAGTCGGGTACAAAAACACGACTTACCTGTCCTGCACATTGTAGGTCGGACATTCTTATCCAGCCTGTAAAATTTGAGAACGTGTTTCATGAAGATCTAGTTCCAAACATGTTATTTTTCAATAATCCGAAATGAAATGTTCTGATCAAATAATAATCTCATGATGCATGTTGCAATTTATGTTCTCTGTCAGCAGCATATGACAGGCATGCTTTGATATCCTCTTCAGTTAACTCAGGAAAATCATAGATAATTTCATTAAAGGACATGCCTGCAGCTAACCATCCAAGAACATCATATACAGTAATCCTTGTATCCCTTACACAAGGATTTCCAAATCTTTTATCTGGATTTCTTTTTATTATTGACTTATATTCAATCATTTATTATTGGGTTTTTACAAAAATAGTCAATAGTAAGTTTATTTCCAATAACGTTTTGGTGCATGTAATTACGCATTTGAATATTTGCATCAGTTGGTTGTTATACCAAAGACAGATTCCGACCTGGGTGTCATTCCGGGGGAAGCAAAGCGACGAGGAATCCCATGGAACAAAAGATTTCTCCTCCCTATGGTCGTCGAAATGACACATATGTCGAAAACTATCATTGGTAATACAGCGAAGCGGAATGACACCGTGTACGAAGGGATTCCTCCTCGTTCCTCGTCGGAATGACACCGTGTAGGAAGGGATTCCTCCTCATTCCTCGTCGGAATGACACCGTGTACGAAGGCATTCCTTCTTATCGGCCTTCACCGAACTTTAATACAGCACCACCTTCTGCACCTGCTGCGCATTGTTACCTCTTATGTTCACAAAATAGACGCCTTTTTTATTATTCGTCAGGTTTAAATAAATGAACGTATCGCAGGGAACGCTTTCCTGTGCCAGTTTAGCCCCCAGTGAGTTGAAGAGGGTAATCTGTACCGGTCCTTCCATATGGGCCCATTCAACCCGCACCCTTCCGGTGGTGGGGTTGGGGTAGACCTTCATAAAGGGTTGTGTGCCGGCAATGCTTTCCGTTTCGGGCTCCTCATCGTACAGGCTTTCGGCCTTCACCGTTTCAGACGGGGCGCTTTCCACCATCATGGCCGCGGGCAGGTCGTCGCAGAACGAACCCGTGGTGGTGATGTGTGCATCCATGTAGCTGCCGTTGTGTGCATGGAAGCCCGGCAGGAAGCGGATGGAGTAACCGGCAATCAACGTAACCGACGATCCGCTCAGAAAATCAACGGATGTTTCGTCGCCGGCCACGATAATGGTATTTAGGGCATTGATACAGTCGCTGTTCCCGTCCGAAAGCGAATAGTTCGAGACTTGTTCGTTTTCGGGTACTACCGGAAGCTCCACTTCCAGGGTATCGGAGTACAGGGTTAGATCGATGTAGATCCAGTTTTCAACAATGGCCCGGTAGCTCCCGTTTTCCACTATTTCAATGCTGCGCGTTGTATCGGGCAATTGGATGTCATCACGGTACCATACATACCGGTTAAGCGGATGGGCTCCGTCGAGCACCGTCAGGGTGTTTTCGTTCCGTTCCAGCGCCAGAAGGGTATCCTGCGGGGCATACATCAGGGTATGGATGTCGCCGGGTTCGAGGCCCGATGTGGCCAGGTTGGCAAAGGTAAAGCGGTTGCTGCCTGTTTGCAGGGTTTCAAGTTCGGCCAGTCCCGAGAGGTCGGGGATATCGGCCAGGAATCCATTATGATTCAGGTAACCCCAACGCAAATGGGAAAGGTTGGCAAAACTGGCCGGTATTTGACCGGTTAATTCATTCTCTTCGACATTTAAGTGGACCAAAGCGTTCAGATCGCCAATATTGGCCGGCAAGTTCCCTTCCAGTTGGTTGAAACTCAGGTTTAAATCGGTTAGATCTGTAAGCGTTGTAAGCCATGCAGGGATTTCACCCGTCAGGTTGCATCCTGCCATTCCCAGGATTTCCAGATTAACGAGCAGGCTCAAATCGGGCATGGGCGCTGCATCGATGTTGTTGAAGTTAACTATGTACTCAACGATGTTCCCGGGTGCAATAAAGTTCGAGGGAATGGCGCCCGTGAGGCTATTGCCTCCCAATAGAACGCGTTGCAGGCTGGCCATTTGGGTAAGCCAGGCCGGAATGGTTCCGGTGCGGTTGCAGTTGTTCATGCCCAGAACGCGCAGATTGGTTGCAGCGCTCAGGTCGGGTATGCCCCCAGCGTCGAGATTCAGGTTCTCGCTCAGGTAAAGCGTGGTTAGCTGCGTTAATCCCGATAATCCGGCCGGGATGGGCCCGGTGAAATTACATGCTTCAATGGTCAGGGTATGCAGGTTGGGCAGTAAACCGAAATCGGGCATGGGCGCTGCATCGAAATTGTTCCAGCTCAGATCAATTTGTTCGAGCCGGTTTAACGTGAGCGCTTCGGCCGGGATGGTTCCGGTTATGCTGCAATTGTAAAAGCCCAGGGTTTGCAGGCTGGCCCAATTCCCGATTGTTGCCGGGATGTTTCCGGTCAGGCCGTCATTTCCGCTGGCGATGAACCATTTAATGGCGCTCAGATCGCCAATCTGGTCGGGCAGTTCCCCGTTCAGGTTGTTGTCCCAGCCCAGGTTCAGTCCCACAACCCGTCCGTTTTCGACCGTTACCCCGTTCCAGGTGGCCAGCGGGCCGGTGAGCCAGTTGTCGTGGTTGTTCCAGCTTGCGCCTCCGGTCGAATCGTACAGGGCAACCAGCGCCAGCGAGTCGATGTATTCGAAGCTGTATTCGCCGGTAGCGATGTTGAAATCAATCAGGTAGTGTCCCTCAGCCGCGGGTATGTTCGCTCCATCCTGAACGGCAATCCCTGCCGGGAAAGCGTTGTCCCCCCAGTTAATGGTCCAGTCGTTGTTCCAGCGGAATTTTACATCCCCGTTATTGGTAAGGGTGAACACGAGACTCCACAGGTCGGGATCTTCATCGTCCTGGACAAAAGGTTCATCGGTACTTCCGCCCCATTCATTAAAAGTCCCCACCAGGCCAACAGACCCCACGTGCAGGGTAATGGGCAGCGAGGTTAGGGTAAGCGTCGTGGTAACGGTATTGGTTACGACACAGTTGTATTCACCGGCATCGGCAGGAACCGGGCTCTCGAATACGAGCGTTTGCCCGTTGGCGCCGGGGATCAGTTCGTTGTTTTTGTACCATTGATATTCATCGTTCACCGATGGCGCGTAGGAATCGATGGCCAGGGTTACCGCGTAGCCTTCCGAAGTAAATACGGTGCTTTCCGAACCAATTTCTCCCTGGGGCGCATAGACAAATTCGGTAATTCCCGCGAAGTTGGTCCAGCCCCAAATGGGTTCAAGGTTGGCATGCTGGAATTGGTTGTTTTCCAAAGTCAGCACAAAAAGATTGGCGCTGTTTCCCAGTCCATTGGGTATTGCTCCGCCCAACTGGTTGTTGTTCAACCTCAGCTCCCGCAACTGGGCCATATCTCCAAAACCGGCTGGCAGGGAACCGTTCAGCTCGTTGTTGTCCAGGTTCAGGGTGTTCATGTTGACCAGGTTGCCCAGCTCAACAGGAATCGATCCGCTTAACTGGTTTTGGGCCAGGTCGAGGGACCACAAATCCGTGAGCAACCCGACCGAAGCAGGAATCTCCCCGGTAAGATTGCAGTTCCGAATATTCAGCGCCTGAAGATCGGGCATGCCGGAAAAATCGGGCATGGGTGCCGGGTCAAAATTATTTTCGCCGATATTCAGCCACAGTATTTGATTCATCCCCAGCAACGAGGCCGGAATGGCGCCGGTGAAGTTGCAGTTGTAAATGTTCAGGTCGTTGATTTGGGTCAAGCCGCTGAAGTCGGGCATTGGCCCCGGAGTGAAATCGTTGTTGTCGATTGCGAGGTTTCGAAGACCGGCCATGTTCAGCAGCCAAGCCGGTATTTCGCCGCTTAAACGGCAATTGCCTACCCACAGCCCCCAGAGGTTGACGGCCCTGCTCAGGTCGGGAAGCGTGCCGGAAGAAAAATCATTCCAGCCCAGGTTGAGCGCAGTCAGGTTTGCCAGATTGCTTAACGATGATGGAATGGTACCACTGATATGCGTATTGGCGATGCTCAGATCTTCCAGCAAAGTAAGGTTGTCGATCGAAGAGGGAATCGTGCCGGTCAAATCCGGATGGTCGCTTAAGTTGAGTTGGGTTAGTCCGGTCAGGTAGCACAGTTCCAGCGGTAACGATCCATTCAGGTTGTTGTTCGTCAGTTCCAGCCGGGTAACCCGGTCGTCTTCGACGGTAACACCCAACCATGTATTAACGGGGCCGGTAAGCCAGTTTTCCTGGTTCATCCAGCCTGCGCCACCAGTGGCATTGTAAAGGGCCACCAGCGCAAGTGAGTCGGTCGAGAGATCATAGTCCATGATGCCGTATTGTTCCGAAATCAGTTCCATACCGGTGTACGTGGTGTTCTGCACTTTGCAATAGTAAGCGCCCAGCGGTTCAACAGCGGCTATGGTGTCGTTGGTTTCTCCAGCCATCGCTTCGATGTTGTAATACCATTGATAGGTATTGTTGGTGGCTTTTCCGTCGAGCACGGTCAGGGAATTTGTCCCGGCTCCTTCGATCAGTTCCAGTCCCAGCGTTGTGTCCTGTGGGGCATAAACGAAGTCCCCGATTTCGCCCGGTTCGATGCCCGAGGCTTCCAGGTCGGCAAAGGTAAACCGGTTGTTCTGGATATGCAAGGTGCCCAGGTTGGTCATGGCATCCGGCTGTACTTCTTCCGGTTGGGTTTTCAGTCGTTCGTTAAGCGGTGCCGTGAGTGCTGCATAGGAGTCTTTGCTGTACGATGCAGCCTTTGTTTCCGTGGCTGCAAGTTTTGCATCAGGCGCCATGGCTTCGCTTATGGAACCAGGCAGGGGACCCGAAAGCCGGTTGTTGTTCAGCAGGCATTCGCCCAGGTTGGTGAGATTACCAAATTCAACCGGGATCGATCCTTCGAGTTGGTTGTTGTTCAGCCGAAGGGTTGATAATCCGGCCATGCTGCCGATGCCGGCCGGGATGGTTCCGGTAAGCTGGTTCGAACTCAGGTCGAGGTACCACAAATCGTCGAGGTTCCCGATCAGGGCAGGAATTTCCCCGGTGAGCTGGTTGTTCGATAAATTGAGGTTCCCGATCGAGAGATAATTGCAGATTTCGGCGGGAATCGATCCGGAAAAATTATTGTTATTTACAATAAGGTCCCAGATTTCGGTGAGGTTCCCCAGGCTGGCCGGGAGCGTTCCGCTCAACTGGTTGTTGTTCAGGTACAGGCCAAGTAGCTGGGTAAGGTTGCCCAGGTTGTCGGGCACAGCTCCGTTGAGCTGGTTCGAAGCCAGGTTCAGCCATTGCAGGTTGGTGAGGGTGCCAAGCCATGCAGGAATGGTTCCGGTTCGGTTGGTATTTCCGATCCACAGACTACTCAGGTTGACCAGAGCGCTCATATCGGGCACCGGGCCGGCTTCAAATCCGTTGTTCCCCAGGTCGAGCAGACGCAATTCGGTCATGTTGTTCAGATCCGACGGCAGGGGACCGGTAAATTCATTATCGTTCAGCGCCAGTTCGTTGATCGTGTTCATGCTGGTCAGCCATCCGGGCAAGGTTCCGTTCCGATGGCTGCCGCTCATGTACACATTCACCAGCGCGTTCATGGTATGAAAATCGGGTATGGGACCGGGCGAAAAATCGTTCCACGACAGGTTCACCATGGTAAGGTTGTTCAGTTGGGTAAAGCCTTCGTTGATGGAACCTGTAAGCTGACAGTTGTTTATGCTGAGCGCCGTCAGGTTGACCAGGGGACTGAAATCGGGCATGGGCGCCGGGTCGAACGAATTGCCGCCCACGATCAGGTGGGTAAGGCTCGTTAATCCCAGGATCTCATCGGGCAGGGTTCCCGTTAACGCGCAATTCTCCAGATCGAGGAATTGCAGTTGTTTCAGGTTGCCGATGGAGGCGGGTATAGGCCCGCCCAGATTCCAGTTGGCGGGAAGGTAAAGCCGGGTTAAACGGGTAAGGTTGCCCAGTTCATCGGGTAACTGACCGGTCAGGTTGTTGTCCCATTCCAGGTCGAGCATGGTGACCCTCCCGTTTTCGATGGTAACGCCCCACCAGGTATGCAGCGGTCCGGTAAGCCAGTTATCCTTATGATTCCAACCGTCGCCATTGGTGGCGTTGTAGAAGGCAACCAGCGCCAGAGAGTCTTTTTCGAGGGCATAGCCGCCCACCAGGGTGATGGTTCCGGCATCGTCCATGTTGTTCCAGCTTTCATCCGTGAGTCCGTCGTTTTGCCACACTTTCCGGTGCCGTCGATCGGTTATTCCTTCATCCTGGTCGATGATGCTTACATCGAAACCAATTTCATCCATAGAAAGGAATTCCCAGCGGTCGAGGGTCAGGCCGTCTTTGTTAACAAAGACGTCAAAGGGGAAGAAGAACTCACGGACCCAGCTTTCACCGGTGAGCTGGTGGGCATACCAGCCCCCCCAAAGGTTTCCAATGTTGTTGGTCTCCCCGGTCAGCTTAACTCCGTATAAGCCATCGGCAAAGGCGGGTTGCGACTGGTAGTGCCCCTGGTTGTGCATGGCACCCAGGCCGTCGTGAAGATCTTCATTTACATCGAAATAGACCTCAGCCCCATCGAAATTCCATACTTCGCCGCCGCCTTCCCACGAGGGGTAATGGTTATCGTCCTGCACGTTCAGCAGGACAAAGAGTCCCGAGTCAGCCCACATGGCTTTCCAGAAGGCATCCACAGTCGGGTTTTCCCCTGTAAAATTTTTGGTAATAAAAATAGTGTCGGAATCGGCCCAGATGGCATCCTCCACGCCGTCGATCACGGGCGCTGTTTCGGTTCTCCGCACTTCAATGTTCCGCACAGGCGGGGGATCGCCCACCATAGTGATGGTTCCGCAGCCGTCCATGTTGTTCCAGCACTCATCGATGGTACCATCGCTTTGCCATACTTTTCGGTGACGCCGGTCGGTAATGCCTTCGTCCTGATCGGTGATGGTCACATCAAAACCAATGGTACCCAGGTTTCTTAACCGTTCAACGTCCATCCAGTTGCTATCACCGTCGTGCAGGTTGGCAAAGGGCAACATCCATTCAACCACGTAATTCTCGCCATCGAGGCGATAGACAACGGTTCCCCCGGCATTTTGTTCGCCTGCAAAAAGGATATGTTCTGTATTGTACCCACCGTCTTCAAAATCACAAACCTGTTGGTAATGTCCGCTTCCGGCATTTCGAACGCCAAGTCCGTCGGTGATGTTTTCATTCAGGTCGAGATAAAATTCAGCCCGGTCGTATTCCCAGACATTGCCGCCCGATTCCCACGCAGGCCAGTGGTTGTCGTCCTGTACTTCCATGAGGACATAGAAATTTTCGCTGTCCCAGAGCATGCGCCACTGAGCGGTAACGCTTGGGCTTTCACCAACAAAAGGAAGTTCAACAGGAACCGGGGTTACCGTGTTCCATACGTTATCGACTAAGCCGTCGATAACCGGCGGGGTACCGGTACTGGCAACATCGATGTTTGGTTTTTGGGGCTCAATAAGGGTGATGGTCCCTGCATCGTCCATAAATGCCCAGTTTTCATCGGTTGAACCTACGTTTTGCCATACTTTGCGGTGGCGCTGGTCGGTGATCCCCTCGTCCTGGTCGAGGATGTACACGTCGAAACCAATGGAGTCGAGCGCCAGGAAGGCTTCCTTGCTCATGGGTTCGCCAATGTCGTTGTAGAACTGGTTGAAGCGGTAAAAATGCTCGCTGGTCCAGTTTTCCCCGTCAAGCCGGTATACCCATTCCGAAAGTTCGTTTGAATGGAGAACTCCGTATAGGTCTGATTCAAAGGTTGGTCCCACAGAATAATGTCCCTGTCCGTCCCTTGAACCGCGGCCGTCTTTCCGGTTTGTATTCACATCAAAGTAAATTTCCCCGCCGTCGTAATCCCACGAATTGCCGGTACCTGCTTCCCAGAAGGGCCAGTGGTTGTCGTCCTGCACACGCAGGAGCACAAAGATGCCCGAATCGGCCCACATGGCTTTCCAGTACGCATCAACAGTGGGTGCTTCGCCATTGTAATCGAGGCCGATAAGGATCGGGTCGGCATCGCTCCATACATCGTCAATGATCCCGTCGATAAGAGGGGCCGTGTTGGTTTTTTGCACATCGACATGGGACAAGACCGGAAGGTCCATGTAGGCTTCCAGGGCGCCCAGGTACAGGGTGTCGCCCGACACAACCGACCAGTCGGTTGTATCCTGCCCGGCAAGCTGCAAAAGACCCACCTGCTGGCTTGGGTCGGGAATGGATAAAACATATTGCGTTAGTTCGCTGTTGCTGGGCGCACCATTGGCACAAATTTCCACGCCTCCGGGTGTCGACAGTTTGATGAAGGTATTGATTCTCCCTATGTCCAGGCCGGATGTGCCCACTTCGTATTTGGCCATTCCCCGCACGTGCGTGGTCATTCCCGGAAAATCGCATGCATCAATGAACATCCAGGAATTCCAGCCATCGAGAGCGGCTTTAAAATATTTGTCCCCTTCCAGGCATACTACTTCCCATCCTTCCGGAAGGTCGGAGGTATCGTAATTAGCGGGATTGACGACCAAAGTCGGATCATCGATATAGGCGCGGATTTTCCCGATATAAATTGTATCGCCGCTCAAAACGGTTGAGCCCGTTGTTTCGCGGGCGGCTGTTTGTATGAACCGGCAAATATGATCCGGGCCTACCGGTATCCGGTATTCGGCAAAGTCGCCATTGCCCGGGAAATACTGGTGACTTATTTCGTTCCAGTTGGCTTCGGCAAATTTGAAAAACATTTCCACATTGCCCGTTGGTTGTCCCGATGTCCCTTCGGTAAATTTGGCTTCAAAACGGAAGTGGGTTACCTCGCCGGGGATGAGGTACGGGGGAATGGAAAAGAACGACTGCCATCCGTCGAGGGCAATCCGTACGTATTTTGTCCCTTCGACATCGACAATATCCATACCTTGAGGCAGGTCGGCCGGGTTGCAGGTTTCGGGATCGAAGACCACGACGGAGCCGCAGGGATCGGCTTCTACCGGAATTTCTTCGCTCTCAATTTCCAAATCGGTGAAAACCGTGTTGGTAACCAGGCACCGGAAATTGCCGCCCAGGTTGCCCAGCAGCAGGGTGTCGTTGCTTTCGCCGGGGATTTCGTCTCCGTTGCGGAGCCAGCGATAGGTATTGTTGTCGGATTTATCGTCGAGAACGGTCAGGGCATGTTCGGCTGCTAAATAGTTCATTGCGAAAACAGTATCCTGGGGCGCGTATCGATAGCCGGTAATATCGCCCGGCCGTATGTCGGAAGCTTCGAGGTTGGAAAAGGTGAAAAGATTGTTGTAAACATTCAGGTACCACAGGTTGTCCATGGATTCAATGCCGGGTTCACTTTCTCCGGAAACTTCTGATTTTATGTCGTATAGCGAAGGTTCAGCGATCCATTCCTCCTTGACAACGGTTCCTCCTTCAGGACTGTTGAAAAGCTCAGGAAGATCGCCCGATAAAATATTCCGATGCAGATATAAATAACGAAGGTTGCTAAGGTTCGCGAACGAAGCGGGGATGCTTCCTTCCAACTGGTTGTCGTTTAAAAGACAATATACCAGGTTACCCAGATTGCTTAATTCGCTTGGGATTTGACCTGTGAACTGGTTGAATTGCAGGCGCAAGTCGGTTAACGCGGTCAGTGAGCCCAACCACGAAGGAAGGGAGCCGGAGAGGTTACAGTTATAAGCGTAAAAACGCTGAAGATGCGTTAGTGCGCTCAAATCGGGCAGTGGTGCAGGATCAAAATTATTCAGAAACAAATACAGGTTCTCCAGATTCGTCAAAACTGAAAGCGACGGGGAAATGGCCCCGGTCAGGCCGCATTGCCTCAGGTCGAGATGAATCAGTTGCGTGAGGTTGTTCAGGTTGGGCATAGCGCCCGGATCGAGCGGCAGATAGCGAAAGTCGAGATGGGTGAGGTTGACCAGGTTGTTGACTTCGGCCGGAATGGTACCCGAGAACTGATTTCCTCCCAGCCATAGTTGGGTTAGCAGGGTCAGATCCCCTATGTCGGAGGGGATTTCCCCGGTAAAGGCATTGTTATTCAGATCGAGAAAGGTCAGGTTGGTCAGGTCCCAGAACGTTACCGGCAAATCTCCCGATAGGTTGCAATTCCATAAACTCAGGAAAGATAGGTCAGTCAGGAGGCCAATTTCCATGGGGATTGATCCCGAAAGGTTATCGTTTCCCTGAATATCGAGGGTATCAAGCGCGGTGAGGT
Source organism: Prolixibacteraceae bacterium (assembly GCA_036725585.1). GTDB lineage: Bacteria > Bacteroidota > Bacteroidia > Bacteroidales > Prolixibacteraceae > DAIMEA01. The sequence continues at coordinate 17,068 of DAIMEA010000024.1, forward strand.
TATAGAGCTCATTGCACAGTTCGCCCGACAGGTTGTTGTTGGCCAGTTGCAGGCGGGCAACACGTTCCCCGTCAACGGTAACGCCGTACCATTCGGCCAGCGGGCCGGAAAGCCAGTTATCGGCATTCGCCCATTCGGCGCCGCCCATTTTGTTGAACAGGGCCACCAGCGAGAGCGAGTCGGAGGTGAGGCTGTATTCCATGGCACCCCACGACTCCGATTCGAGGGTCAGGTCGGGATACGTTGTGTTTT
>DAIMEA010000025.1:0-16902 GCA_036725585.1 Prolixibacteraceae bacterium
CCCATCGATTTCAGTTGTCGGATACGCCATTCATTCAGGGCATCGGGGATGGCGCAACCTACTCCCGCATGATCCTGGTGGTTGTTGGTCCCCAGTAGCTTCACCGACTCTTCGTTTAAGAAAAAACCTTTTTCGGGATCGAAACGTAGGGTGCGGATTCCAAAAGGCGTTTCGTACGAATCGACCATTTTCCCTCCTTCAACAATCCGGGTCAGCATCACATAGCGGTAGGGATCCTCTAAGGACCAAAGCCTTGGCCCATGAAAGTTCAGGTTGAGTGTATATTCATTTTCTTCAAAGGGTTTCAATATTTGGTAGGCCGATCGTTCCGAACAAACCGTGTTATCGTTGTGGTCCTTTACGGTTTGTTCAATGTAAAACGAAGCGGATTGGGTCTTCTGGTTGTACACTTTGGTATGGACGATGATCTGAGCCTGTTTGTTTTCGACATTGGCGATTACCCAGGTTCCGTTCTGCGGTACATGCAGAGGGCGGGTTTTGTTTAACCACACGTGCCGGTAAATGCCGGCTCCTTCGTAAAACCATCCTTCTTCGAGGCTCACATCGGTTCGGACAGCAACGACGTTTTCTCCTCCATAATTCAAAAAATCGGTGATGTCGAACGAAAAGCCATAATAGCCGCTGGGTTCGTTTCCGCAATAAAAACCATTGACCCAAACGCGGGCATCGCGGCACACACCGTCGAATTCGAGGGAAATTCGTTTTCCTTTATCATCGGCGGGAAGGGAAAATGTTTTTCGGTACCAGCCCACGCTGGCTTCGGGAAAATTCCGGCCCACGGCCTTGTATCCGTGGCTGTGGCTTCCCCGGGCATCGAAGGGAGCTTCTGCGGCCCAGTCGTGCGGAAGGTCGACCGTTCGCCAGGTTCGGTCGTCGAAGCCGGCTGCAGCAGCACCATCGCCATAGCCCGTTTTGGCCAGGTAGGAAAAGTAGCCGGTGCCGGTGCCGTAATCCTTTGCCGGATCGGTGGGATGACCAAAGGCAAATTGCCAGTCGAAATCCATGAGGATTCTTTCCCTGACATTTTTTCCCTGTTCGGAGGTTTCTTGTCCCCTTGCCGCTGGCAGGTTTAATACAAAGAGTGAAAAAATCACAACAGCCAGTGGGTACTTCATTCTTCTGTTCTTCATCGTTTGAATCATTATTGTTGCAACAAAAATAGCTTTTCACGATCGATCAGGGGATGCTTTTTTGTCTTTATTTGTGGGATGGTTTGAAGATGTTCGGGCGTACACTTCCTTCTCCCATCTTTCGCCTCCCCACTCCTGTCTTCCATCTTCCGTCTTCCGTCTTCCATCTTCCGTCTTCTGTCTTCTGTCTTCTGTCTTCTGTCTTCTGTCTTCCGTCTTCTGTCTTCTGTCTTCCGTCTTCATTATTGTACCGAATACATAACCTGTCCATTGAAAATTTCAGACCATCCTGAATACCTGAATAAAAGAGCATTAAAAAAATAATGCGTAAAAAATACACAGATCTTTTCAACTTTGTTAAAAAAGTAAAAAATTTTTTCTATTTTTCGGTCTCAATTGATCCGAGCCATGAACAACCTATCGAACCTGATTTTTTGTCTGTTGATGCAACACACTACAATTGCTATGAATAACCCATCGTGAATTTACTAACTGAAACTGTATGAAAAATGATGCAATGAACCTACGAAAACCCAAAAACCTGCTTACCCGGGTTTTTATGATTTTGCTGCTTTTCGCCACTTGTTTTTCCGGTACGGCTTATGGCCGGACTGAGGCTGCTGCCAGTCAGCAACAAAAGAAAGTGATCCGAGGCAGCGTCAAAGATGCCGAAACGAACGAAAGCCTGCCGGGCGCTTCCATTCTGGAGAAGGGGACCACCAACGGAACCATAACCGATGTTGATGGAAATTTTTCCCTTCAGGTGAATCCCGGAAGCATGCTTCAGATCTCGTATGTATCGTACAAAACACAGGAAATAAGTGTTGAAGGCCGCGAGGTATTCAACATACTGCTCGAACCCGATGTTTTTGGTGTATCGGATGTAGTCGTGATCGGATACGGCACGGTTAAAAAGAGCGATTTGACCGGTGCTGTAGCTTCGATCAGCGAAGAGAACATTCGGCAAAACGTCGGATCGGGGATCGATCAGGCCCTTCAGGGCCGTACTGCCGGTGTGACGGTTACCACCAACAGCGGCGCACCGGGTAAATCACCCACCGTGCGGATCCGCGGTATGGGAACCATCACCAACCCGAATCCGTTCTATGTGATTGATGGAGTGCCTGTATCGGCCGAATCGGTGGGCATGCTCAATCCCGGCGACATTGAGTCGATGGAAGTTCTGAAAGATGCTTCCGCGGCTGCTATCTACGGAGCAAGAGCTGCCAACGGCGTTGTGCTCATCACCACCAAAAAAGCCAAGGCCGGCAAATCGTCGGTGACCGTCGATGCCTATACCGGGGTACAAATGGTGGCCAAAAAATACGATGTCATGAACGGTACCGACTGGACTAGTCTTCGAAATGCGGCCGGTCTGGGCTGGACCGACAGCTCCACGGTACTGAACACCGACTGGCAGGACGAGATTTTCCGCCAGGCCCAGGTGTCGAACATGCAGGTAAGTTTTCTGAACGGTTCGGAAAAGATCAACAGCGCCATTATAGCCAGCTATTACAAGCAGGAAGGAATTATTAAAGGTTCCGACTACGAACGTTTTACCGCCCGTATCAATACCACGTCAAATATTAAGCCCTGGCTGACGATAGGTGAGAACATTGGCCTGTCGTATTCGACCCAGAACCTGGTTCCCGAGCAAAACGAATACTCATCGGTTGTTACCCAGGCCATCACGGCCGATCCGACCCAGTCGGTTTACAATGCCAAGGGCGATCCCAGCGGACCTACGAAAAACAACATCGGCAACCCGATCGGCCAGATTGAGCGAAACCACAATGTTCTGCAGTCGCTCCAATTGCTGGGTAATGCCTACATCGAAATCAAACCGTTTTCGTGGCTGAGCTTTAAATCGAGCATTGGGATGGAACTGAACCGGCACGAAAACGAGCGCTTTACGCCCATTTTCTACGAGTCGGCCGATAATATGGCAACCCAAACGACCTTGTTCAACGGTTCATTCCAGTCGGACATGCTCTTATTCGAACAATTGCTTACCTTACAGAAGACCTTCGCCGACAAGCACAACGTGCAGTTCCTGGCCGGTTATACAGCCCAGCAATCGTCGTATCGTTTGTCGCTTCGTCAAACCACCGATGTTCCCGACAATCCCGACATGTGGTTCATGGCCAACCGGGGCATCGAATCGGAAGTACAATACGAAGATGTGGCCGGAGTTTTGAATACATTGAATTTTTCGGGCATCCCCTGGGATGCATCCATGATTTCGTATCTGGCCCGCTTGATTTACTCCTTCGATAACCGCTACGACCTGACTGTTTCGTTCCGCCGCGATGGTTCCAGTAAATTTGGTGCATCGAACCGCTGGGGTAATTTCCCATCGTTTGCTGCCGGATGGAAAATCAACGAGGAATCGTTCTTCCCGAAAACCGATCTGGTCACATTCCTGAAATTGCGCGCCGGATGGGGCTTGCTGGGAAACCAGGAAATTGGCGACTATGCAGCCTACACCAATGTAACCAGCGGTGAAGTGCATGCCTATACCCTCGGTCCCTGGGGAGGCCAGGCCTCGTATAATGGCGGAGCCCCGCACGGTTATGCCAACCAGGGAGTTAAATGGGAGTCGACTGAACAAACAAATATCGGTCTCGATATGAATCTGTTTGCCAACAAGCTGGCCATTAACTTCGACTATTTTATCCGGCTCACCAACGACATGCTGGCACAGGTTCCTGTTTCGGGCATGTCGGGGATACAGGATTACCCGTACACAAACGCCGGTTCGGTCTCCAATATCGGTTTTGAACTAAATGCCACATTTAAAAATAAAGTGGGCGATTTCAATTACAGCATTGGCGCCAACATCGGGCATGTGAAAAACGAAGTAACCGCCTTGGGGGCTGAGGGACAATACATTGCCAGCGCTCCCTTCCGGAGCCAGAGTAATTATGTTTCGCGCACCGAAGTAGGCATGCCCATTGCATGTTTTTATGGTTATATAACCGACGGGATTTATCAAAACCAGGAAGAAATCGATGCATTGAACGAACAGGCTGCCATAGCCCAGGGTAAAAACAAAGCCCAGTACGACGGACGGGCCAAACCCGGTGATGTTAAAATGGTGGATGTTGACGGCGATGGTTTTATAACCGCAAACGACCAGGATTACATTGGAAGCCCGCATCCCGATTTCACCTACGGAATTAACATCGATTTGGAATACAAGGGATTCGATTTAAAAGTGTTTGGTCAGGGCGTATCGGGAAACAAAATTTTCCAGGCCATGACCTACTACCACGAAAGCGGGAACTGCTATTGGAACCTGACCAACAACATGAAGGCTTACTGGCAACAGGAAGGCGACCAGACATCCATTCCCCGTCTGACCACTACGGCACAGAACGAAGCCAACCTGCGCTTCTCCGACCGCTATGTGAAAGACGGCAGCTACTTCCGGATTAAATCCATCCAGTTGGGATACATGCTTCCTGCTACGCTTGTTCAGAAAATCGGAATTGAGCAAATCAGGGTGTATCTGAATGCCCAGAATTTCTTTTCGTTCCATAACTACAGCGGCTTCGACCCCGAAGTGGGAACCGGGAACAACCAGGGTTCGGGTGTTTCGCAACGCGGATTCCTCGATATCGGTATCGACAGGGGAATGTATCCTTTGGCCAAATCCGTATCGCTGGGTCTTAACCTGACCTTTTAATTCCGTTCACTCTAAAAAATAACGAAAATGAAAAGAATCAATTCAACATACACGATCCGATTGAAAGGCAAAAACGGATATCAGAAAGGTATCCGGCTGTTCCGGTTGAGAAGCAGCATGCTGCTGCTGGTTGCTGCAACCCTCTTCGCCACGTATTCCTGCGACGAAGAAGCCTTTCTCGACAAAAAGCCTCATACCCCTACCGATGCTTCCTTTTATACCAGTGAAAGCGGGGCCGAACAGGGGATCAATGCTGCTTACGACATCCTGCAACTGGGTGAAAACTACGAACGGGCTGAATTTGCCGGTACCGTCTGCTCCGGCGATGCCATGACCGGCGGAGAACCCGGCGGAAACGACCAGTCGTTTCTTCAGGAAATGATGAAATTCTCAACGGCAGTTACCAATCCCTATTGCATCAACCTGTGGAACTGGATGTACCGGGGCGTTTACCGTTGCAACCTGGTGATTTATTACATCAGTGACCCCATCGAAGGTTTTAACGAGGATCTGCGCAAAAGAATCCTGGGCGAAGCTTATTTTCTGCGGGGTTACTTCCATTTTGTTTTGCAACGAAATTACGGGGGCTTGCCGCAAATGCAAAACACGTTTAATAATGGGCTGAAAGGAGTTCCTTTTATCGACCATGTCCTGCTCCAGGATGAATGGAACCAGGTACGGCCCGAACTTAATTCTACCTGGGAGAGAATCGAGGAGGATTTCATCAAAGCAGCCGAATTATTGCCAACACAACACGATGCGAACAATATAGGTCGCGCTACCTGGGGCGCCGCTAAGGCCTATCTGTCCAAAACCTATCTGTACCAGGAAAAATGGCAACAGGCATACGATGCTGCAAAAGAAGTCATTAACTCGAACCAGTATTACCTGATTGGCGAAAACGGGCACAACGATCCCCTTGTCGTTACCCGCTTAGGCAAAAACGGAACCTTCGAAGCACAGATGCCGCCCTACAAATGGATCTGGCAACCCGAAGCGAATAACTGCGCCGAGTCGATTTTCGACATCCAGCACATGCAAACCGGGGTAAGTACCTTCCCCGAAGGCATGGAAGGGAACCTGATCCCACGCTATTACGGTCCCCGTGCCGTTTATGCCTGGAGCATTAACGCTACAACCAAAGAACACGAATTTATCGAACAGGAATATTTTTGGGGTTTTATTCTTCCTACAAAATATTTCATGGAAACCGCGTATAAAAACATCGGTTGCGAAGAAAACGGTGTTATTTTGGATCCCCGGTTTAAGTTGACCGTGGTTACGGCCGACGATAAAATCCCGTTCTACTATGCCGATGAAACCCTCAGGGCTTCATACCCCGACTCGGTGAATATTTCCCCGTATTTCAACCATCCGGCTACGGGATGCGTTACCTGGAAATATTTTACCGATCCGATCTTCAACAATGTTCGGGGATCGTTGGGCGACATGCCTCAGAATACCAAGATGTTCCGCTTTGCCGACCTCTTGCTGATGGGCGCCGAAGCAGCCCTGAACCTGGGCAATTCATCGGATGCCTTAGCCTGGGTGAACCGGGTACGCGAACGCGCCCGTAACTCGGGAAATACCGGCTACCCAAAAGCCCTGACAACGTTGACCAAGGAAGATATCTGGAACGAACGCCGGGTCGAACTGGCCTTCGAAGGGCACCAGTTCTGGGATATTGTCCGTACCGGGCGGGCCCAGAAAATCCTGAAAGAGGAAGCCCTGCAATACCAATACACCGAGTGCCCAAAGGGACAGGTACAGGAACAGTTTGGCGATGCGTTTGAAATCGGGAAACACGAATTGTGGCCCATACCGGCTGCCGAAATTGCCAACACCAACGGATCCGTTACCCAAAATCCCGGATACTAGTCGAAGCGAAAGCAAAAATATAGAGCTACGCAAGAAAGGGGGCTGTTGTAAAAGGCAGCTCCTTTTTTTTCGATTCGCTTGCAGAAGCAATCTGTTTCCAGATGATGAATACAACGGTTTACAGTTCCGTTCGATACAAGATTGTACCCCTTAGCCAGTCGGGTGAACAGTTCTATCTGTTCGAATTCCCGTACAGTATCCCTTAAAAATCAGGAGCTACAGAAAAGAAGCAAACTTGATTATTTCTATTTATGCAGCAAAGGGAGTTGGACTTTCCAAGTCCAACAAAAACATCTTTGACTTTGGAAAGTCAAAGTCCCATCGGGTGCAAAATACAAATTCCGTGCATGAATTATTATCGCTCAGGCTGGTTCGGTTCCGGTAACCCACAATATCCGCAAATATATTTTTTGATCCACGGATTACAAGAATTTCCATGGATTTGGATTCATCCTCATGAATGAATAGAATTCGTGCAATTCGCGTAATTCGCGGACAAATAAATACCTGCGGATTTTAGGAGCTATCGGGGCCCGTTTAAAAAAGTACGCGCATTGCATGGCCGGAAAGCAGGATTTTCGCAAAATGGATTTTTTTATTTATGTCAAATACAACATGTTGCGTAAAAATATCATCCGTAGTTTCCACTCAATTTCTTGTTTTATACCGGTTGGTAGTGATATTCTATAGAAAAATCAGAAGAGACCAAAACACTCGATCCATCCAAACGGATTCAGGGTAAAAAGGGATGTTCGCTCCGGATGAGTTGCCGGTTTACCGGTTCCGGATATACTATATCGGTAAGGAACAAAGCCTTTGCCGGGACAGAAGCCCCTGCTTTGCTCCGGTTCCGGGCTTCGATCAGTTCATGGAGATCTGCAAGGGATATTTTATTCCGTCCCAGATCGATCAGGGTTCCCACCAGGGCCCGCACCATATTCCGCAAAAAACGGTCGGCAGTTACAGTGAAAACCAGCAAATCGGATTCTTCGACCCATCGGGCTTCAGAAACACGACATATATTCGTTTTTACATCGGTATGCAGTTTGCTGAATGAAGTGAAGTCGCTGCTGTTTCTCAGGATGGATGCGCCCTGGTTCATTAAATCCACATCGAGATTGTACGGGCAAAAGTGAACAAAATCCCTTCGGAACAGCTCCTTCTGCCGGGACAGGAAATAGCGATAGGTACGCGACAGAGCCGAAAAGCGGGCATGAAAATCCGCATCGACCGGGAAAATCTGGGAAACGTGCAAATCGTTCGAAAGAATGCCGTTCAGTTGAAGAAGAAAGCGGTCGGTTTCGGGTAACGGACCGGGATAGTCGAAATGTGCGACATAGAAGGAAGCATGCACGCCGGTATCGGTACGACCGGCCCCCGTTACCTCCACTTTATCCCGGCAGAGTATAGAAAGAGCATCCGACAGGGTTTGCTGAACCGACGGGGCGTTGGGCTGGTATTGCCAGCCATGGAAAGCGGCTCCGTTGTATGCCAGTTGGATCAGGTAGCGCATCAGGGGTTCGTTTGGGATTGGATGATTTGTTCCAGGTTGTACCGGATCACCGATTCAAGGGTGGTGGTATCGGCATAATCGGGAAAGTTAACCAGTTCCACAACGGGAGTCTGTTTAAGAATCTCTTTCAAAGGTTGCGCAACCGGATTGTGTACATTGTCGATGATCAACACACATTCCTTTTTTGCCATCCCGGCAATTTCGTATACCTCGAGAGGCGCCGGGCCGATAATGCCTGCCGGTATCATACCCAGTTCGCGGATGAAGGCTTCCTGAAAGAAATGGACAAGTACCGGCTTCCCCTTCAGCCCCAATTGTTCGACCTGCCTGCGGGCTTCCCGGAACAATGCTCCGATTTCGGCAACCGATTTACGGGCTTGTGCTTCGGTGCCCAATCGTTGGGCTATTTTCAGCAACGATTCGGCGATGGACTTTTCGGTGTAGTTTGTTTCGATGGCCAGATATTTTTCCGGATCCAGATTCAGCATTTTTTTCATCTGGGCAATGGCTACTTCGTAACCTCCGTATATAATCAGGCCGGCCTGATTGATTTTCTGCATGTCGTGAATCGAAAGTTCGTATTCGGAAGGGTGCAGTAAATTCGTGGGCGCCAGTATATCCACACTGTCGGCCCCGGCAGAACGGGCATAAGCGGCCGTCCAGCTCCCCGAAGCCAGTACCCGGAGGAAATCCTGGGCAAAGCTGCCTGTTGTGTGCAGCACGAGAATCAAAAAAAGGAAGGTTCTCATTTTTTTGCTTTTTTCTTTAGATAAAATCCGGTAAAAACCACGGTTGCCATCAGGGCAATGGCGGCGCTGGCCGGAATTCGCAATCCATAGGAAACAAAAAAACCGGACAGGGCAAAAAAGCCCCCCCAAAGGGAGGACCAAAGCACCAGTTTCCGGAAACTCCGGGCATGCAGGGAGGCAATGATGGCCGGTAAAATGATGACGGCATCAATGAGCAGCGCACCTATGATTTTCATCGCCACGGCAACCGTAAACGCAGTGATCAGGATAACAAGGGTGTACATACCGTTTTCATTCACTCCCGAAGAATGGGCAATCACCGGGTCAAAAAAAACCGCTTTCAACTGCCGGTATTTGAAAAGGTGAAAACAGACAATAAAAAGCGCAACGCCAGCAAAACCAAGGGCCTGGATCCAATCGACCGTAAAGAGGCTACCCCACAAAAGCGCCATGGTATCCTTGGCCTGAACATTAAATACAGATATGAGCACAAATGCCAGCCCGATGGCGGCCACCATCATGAAGATACTGATGTATCCGGTATCGGCTTTCAATCCCCGGGCTGTGCGGATCATAAACCATACCAAGAGAAGATTGACCAGCATGGTCGTCCAAAACGGGTTGATTTGAAGCGCCAGGGCTATGGCTCCGCCCAGTAAAGCCCCGTGCATCAGCATAAAACGCAGAGGCAGCAAATTCATTCGCAGCAGATAGATCCCCGTTATCGGAAAGGTAAAACCCGAAAAAAGCAAGACCAGAAATCCCCGCAAAACGGGTGGGTACGTCAGCAACTCGAGCATATCGAACCTTTTTTTAGTTCATAAACGGGCGCGGTAAATTTTCCGATCCACCGATCGTCGTGCGATACAATCAAAACCGTAGGGGCCTCATTGGCCCATAGTTCGTTCAGCAATGCGCAAAGTTCGTCTTTTGCTTCGGGGTCGAGATACGATGTGGGCTCATCGAGCAGAAGGACTTTTGCCTGCTGACAAAGACAGCGGGCCAGGTTCACCCGTTGTTTTTCTCCTCCCGAAAGTTGGTGATAGGATGCATTTCCCAAATGCTGACACCCCGTGCGGCGCATGGCGATATCGACCCGGTGTTCGTATTCCTGACGGGAAAGGGATTGAGCCGACAGACCGATTTCGACTACTTCGCGGGCCGTAACCGGGAATAAATTTTTTGTGCTTTCCTGCTGGACATAACCCACGAGGTGCCGGTTTCTTTTCCATCCGGCGGTACCCACAAAGTAATCGCCAACCTTTATCGATCCTTCATTGAAGGGCAGAATCCCCAGGATGGCTTTTAACAGGGTTGTTTTGCCGGTACCGTTGGCGCCGCGGATGAAAACATGGTCGCCTTTGCCTACCTGAAGTTGGAGTTGGTTCAGGATTGTTTTTCCATCCAGATTGAGGGTGAGGTTTTGAATTTGCAAAGAAAGCCCGTCAACCCTGCCGGCCCGCCGGCGAAGCATTTGCCAAACCGAATCCAGGTCCTCGTCGCCGCGGACAATCGCTTCAGTTTTGCATTCAATGCGGGGAACAACCTGGTCGTAACTCGCGGTAACATGGTGGCGACTAAAAACATCGAGCGCACCCTGGCTGATCAGATGAATGTGGACCCGGACAAATCCCAGTCGGGTAATCAGGTAAGCGGCTGCCTTTCCGGCAATTTTGTCCTGAAGAAATAATTCCGAAGTACGATACCTGTTTTTTGCCAGAAAATCCTCAAGCTCAAACAAGGGGTAAAGCCATTTCCCATGGCTGGAAAAAATCTCGCGATCATTCGCTTTTACGATCAGTGATGCTTCCAAGGCCTTATCCTTTTTTTCCGACAAATTTACGAATCTATATGGGAATCCGGGAACATGCGACAGGGAAATAGGGGAGATGTGGGTTTGTTGTTGGTAATGAGTTTCGAAGCTTTTCCGAAGCTCCGCCCCTTGCCTGCAGTCTTCCGTTCTTCCTGTATGGGGCATGCAGACGATTCCCGTATTTCTTGCCGAAGAAGGAAAAAGTTAGCGCAATAAAGCCATTTTCCGGGATACGACAGTCGACCCCCTCGTACCGTTCATTTTCATCCGGTACAAATAGATTCCATTGGGCAGTCTTTGTCCTGTTGCAGTTGTACCTTCCCAGCAAGCCTGATAATGGCCAGCCGGTAAATTCCGATCGACCAAAGTAATAAGCATTTGTCCGTTCAGATTATGAACTGTAAGGGTGATATGCGCATCCTCGAACAACTGATAATCGATGGTTGTGAGGTTTTGGAATGGATTCGGATAATTCGATCCCAGATGGAAGCGGGAAGAAGAAAGGTTCGTTTCTGGTAAAAAGACATCATTCAAGAGATCGTCGGCTTTGGGTGATCCATTCTTTTGATACGAAGACCGCCATTGCCCCGGCGTATTTTGATTTCCTGAGGGATTCTGCTCGACGGGAACCAAGGAATAACCGCTGCCATCGGCTTCTTCGGGCCAGCCCTTTTCGTCGTCGTATGCGATCGAACAAAGCGTATCGCCCTGTAAACCAATCAAAACAAGGAGTTCCCCGCTGTTGCTCAACTGACCGTCGAATTCGCCATGGGGCATAAAACCATAACGGGCATAAAACGCCTCTTCGTTAGAAGCCAGAACAATAAATTCGCCGGGTGCGAGTGAAATTGCTTCCTGGAAAGTATAATCGATTCCACTGGTGAACGCGACCCCGTTGAGGTTCAGAGTGGACGAGCCTGTGTTTTTCAGTTCAATAAATTCAAAATCAGAACCTGCATACAGTTCATTTCCTTCCGGATTGTACTGGATTTCGGTAATTTTCAGATCCGAAAAATCGGAACGAACCATCAAATATGCTTCTTTCAAGGCGCTCCACTGACCGTTTAACAGGGTTCGTGCCTTCAGGTGGACCGAATGGTTCAGGGCAAAAGCCCCTGAATAGATTCCGGCATCAGGTGCCGGGCTTCCCCGCCAGGTTGAGGTTCCGTTCCATACGGCAGGTTCGCTTCCATCGAGGGAATAATAAACAGTACCCCGGCTTGCCGACAGACTGAGAAGATCGCCGGGAACGGCGATGGTGTCACCGGTCGGTTCCCCGTTCAGCAACAATTGAGGTGCGCTGACAGTTGGGAATAAACCGGCCTCCTTAAGTTGTGCCAGAAATTTGTCGGTCCGTTGGGGAAAATAGTTGTTTAGCAGGGTTTCCCGAACCGGGAGCCAATAATCTTCTTTTGTATAAAGATCGAAAGGACCCGATGTATTATAGGGGTGAACATCGCGCCGATAGTCGCCCCAACGGGCCGATTCGGCATCGATGGCTCCCTCAAGGTACAAACTGCGTTTCATCATCCGATCGGCTGTTGCCTGCGGGGTTAAAACGCCTCCGTCGAAGCAATGCATTTGCACCCGGTCGGCAAAGCGTCGTTTGAAGTTCTCGTTTTGTCGCAAGCGTTGAAAGATGGAGCTTGGGCAGTTGGGATTGTTCTCGGTTAGCAAGTTTTCGTTCACATTTTTTAATACATGCTCCTGGTCCCAGCAAAAGAATTTGAAACCGTTTCCCGGTTTCACCCGGTTGCGCATCGCCACCCAGTTGTGATGGTCCCAATCGGTATTGCCCCCGTAAAAATTGATCATCATATAATCGATCAGGTTATCCACGTCAACCAAACTCTCGTACATCGGATTTCGGGTTCCATCGGGATTTTTTCCCTGGATTTTCCAGTAGGCTTCATCGGTTTTCATTCCCGAAGCCGATTGCTGATGCAAGCGGTTCCATGCACCAATGTCACCATCGATCACATCGCTATAGTCTTTAATCACATCGTAATCGTCGGCATCGCCCCCCAGGTAGAGTTCGGCATAATCGCTGTCGAGCCGCTCGCTGGGGTTATAAATTCCCCAGTAAATGCCGTTGATAAAAAGGTGGACAAAAATACTGCGACTCGACGGGTGTCCCATTTTCCGCTGGGTGTCTTTGCTCCACACATCGCGTGCATTGTGGGCACGGACTCGTTCATCGGAAGTCCAGTGCACCCAGGTATTCCCAAAGCCTGCCCTGAGTATTAATGTGTTGTAGGAATCCTTTCCTTCTTCGCCCAAAATAGGGTAATTCAGGCGCGATGGGCCATACTGGCTTTTGAACATCATCCGGAACGAATGTTTGGGCGATTTTTCGGGCCGCCGGCTGTGGCCACCCTGAAGCTGGATCCCGCAATTGATCTGGAGGGATTCTCTTCCCCTGACATCGAAGAATTCCATCGAAACCGGGCGCTCCCATCCATCGCCCAGTCCGTTTTCTTCGTTCGACAGCGGTGGGCCGGTGTAAATATAAATTCCTCCTTTTTCTTCATCCACTTCATGCGAAAAGAAATTTCCGGCATCGCCAACTAAAGATATCACCGGAAGATGTACCAAAGCCTCTTTCGCGCGCTGGGCAAATACCGGATCGGCCATCATTTCCGGATCCATTTCATAATCGGCAGGTGCCTGTCCCGAAATGCCCGTAAAGGGTCCCCATTTATCGGGATATCCTTCGGGAGTGTTGCTCTGAAAAATAATATCATCGGGGAAGAGGTAGGTTTGGGTATTCACATCGGTAGCGGGCGCTCCGTTTGCATATACGACGGCCCGTAACACGGTCGTTCGGGATACATTTATCGGGGTTATATACGAAAATGCTTTCCCCTGTACGGGAATGCTTCCATCAAGCGTATACAGAATGATCCCGCCCGCAACCGAAGTTTCTATGCTTACCTGGAATGGTACAGAATAAAAACCATGCGAATGACTGAACACCGGAGGAGGATAACTCCCCACCGGAGCATTTCCGTTAAATGCTCCGGGAGTGGGTTCTGAAAAACCAACCCAGTCACCATTTAAATAGCCCCAAGACTGATCGACTGTTTGTTCGGGATAAAAGGGAGAAAATTCCGTTACAATTCTTCCCCCTGCATCTACCAGCGCCAGGTATTCGCCCGAACCGCTCAGCTTAAAATTACTATGCAACGGATTGCCCGGATCCGTCCGGTCGTTCCCGGATGCGAATACCAGCAAGTAGCCCCCTGATGGAACTGTAACATCCGGAAATGTCCACTTATCCAATCGGATAGCGTCATCGGTAAGGCTCCATCCTTCCAAATCAACATCTGCCGAAGAAGCATTGAAAAGCTCAATCCAATCGGAGTATGTTCCGTCTTCATCGGTCAGTCCATTTTGGTTTAAAGCCAAAAATTCATTTATCCGAACATCTTGTGCTACCAGCGATAATGCAGATAGTGAGACAAAAAAGACAAATAGAGCGAACGTTGTGCCCGCACGGAAAAAAAAGGGACGCTGAATCATTTCTTTGATGGTGTAAGTGATGTGTGAAAAAACAATCGATTACATTTGTGATGCAAAAATAGAATTCCTTTACAAATAATCGAAAAAAATCATGAACACCCGTTCTTTTCTCTTGATCCTGATCCTATGGCGTGTTTTCACGGCCTGCGAATGCCAAACCTGTCCGCCCGATGAAATCCCGGGACAAAAGGACTCTTGTACATTCGCCGGAGAGAAACATTTCATCGATGGCTATAGCCCGCTGGATTCCGTGGGACACCTTCAAGCCGTAATCGAAATTCCCGCCGGTACGAACGAAAAATGGGAAGTGAACAAAACCACCGGAAACATCGAATGGGAAAAGAAAAACGGACACTACCGGGTGGTTTCCTACCTTGCGTACCCGGTTAATTACGGACTCATCCCGCAAACGCTGTTGCCGGAAGTAGCCGGCGGCGACGGGGATCCGCTCGATGTGCTCGTCCTGGGGCCGGCTGTCGATCGCGGAAGCGTCGTTCCCTGTAAGCTGATCGGAGTTTTGTATCTCACCGATACAGGCGAACAAGACGATAAACTAATTGCCTTGATGAAGGGGACGCCTTTTGAGGGAATTGAAACGCTGGACGAATTGGAGGAGAATTTCCCGGGCGTTCTTTCCATTCTCCGGATCTGGTTCACAAATTACAAAGGGAAAGGAATACTCGACAGCAAAGGTTTTGGAAACAAAGAAGAAGCATTAACGATTCTACAAACCGCCATAGACGCCTATTCACTGAAGACGGATGAATAATGTACGGAAAGGAAGGCCCGACAAAGCGCATCCTCTTTTTTACGGCCTCTGAATCGCCTTCCCGTTTGGGGCTCCCATGCGGCCACACATCAGGCCCGTGTCCGAATGGAAAAGTCCCGCATCCCGTATGCCGGTCGAAAACGACATCCGTAGGAAATGATAATAAAATTTTATCTTTGGCGTTATTCTGGTAAAATAGGTTTCATGAAACAAGCTGGTTTCGTTTTTCTGTTTCTGCTGCTTTCGTTGGACGGTTTTTCGCAATTTGGCGGAGGTTCCACCTACGATTTTCTAAATTTGTCGCCTCTTGCCCGGATCAATGCCCTGGGAGGTACACAGGTGGGAATCAGCGACAGCGCCGAACTGGGCTTAAGCTTTTATAATCCCGCATTGTTGGTTCCTTCGATGCACAACCACATCACCTTGAGTTATACCGATTACCTGGCGGACATCAATATGGGATATGTTGCCTATGCCCGACACATTGAAACAATCGGTACTTTTTCGGCCGGGATCCACTACATCAATTACGGTAAATTTGACGAGGCTTTGGAAAACGGACGGTTAACCGGAACCCTGTTTACGGCTGCCGACTATGCCCTGTATCTTTCCTGGTCGCGCCCGGTATGGAACAAGCTCTGCCTCGGTGTGAGCCTGAAACCGGTATATTCGGTATATGAGAGCTACAGTTCCTTTGGCATCGCCTCCGACATTGGTTTTTCCTTTACCCACAGCACCGATAGCACCGGTATTTTTACCGCCGGCCTGGTTTTTAAAAATATGGGCGTCCAGATTTCACCCTATGCTTATTTGTCGAACGAACGGGAACCCCTTCCCTTCGACATCCAATTGGGCGCTTCGTACAAACTGGCTTATGCTCCCTTCCGTTTTCACGTCACCTTCAACCAATTGCACCGATGGAACCTGAGCGATAAATCGACCTGGGATTACGACCACCGCGAAGAAGATGAAAACATCAGCGGGAAATCGGACGACGCCCTTACACAGGCTCTTCGGCATGTGATTTTGGGCGTTGAATTCATCCCCACCCGGAACTTTATTATCGGGCTGGGATACAATTATCAGCGCATGCGCGAATTGTCGGTAAGCAGCAATCCGGGTGCGGTAGGCCTGTCGGGAGGTTTTACCGTAAAAATTTCCAAATTCAGGCTCTCATACGCACTGGCCAGTTTTCACTTAAGCGGGCTGTCGCACACCCTTTCGGTGGGTTTCAATCCTTCGGAATTGAAAAAGTAGCCCCCTCGTTTCTTTTTTCGTCTAAAGGGGCAAAGCATTATCTTTGCAGGAAAATATTCATGAACAAACGGAAAATCATCATTGCAGTCGACGGCCACTCTTCCTGCGGGAAAAGTACGCTTTCGAAACAACTGGCTGCGCGGTTGGGGTATACCTACATCGACTCGGGAGCCATGTACCGGGCTGTGACTTTGTTCGCCCTGAAAAAAGGATTATTCGCTTCCGGGAAACTCGACACCCACCGTTTGATCGAAGCCCTTCCGGATGTAGACATCTCCTTTCGGTATAACCCCGGGGAACAAAAGAGCGACACCTTTCTGAATGGCACCCCTGTTGAACAAGAAATCAGGCAAATGGAGGTTTCGGACCATGTGAGCGAAGTGTCAGCCGTTCCGGAAGTTCGAAAGGCCCTGGTGCACATCCAACAGGAGCTGGGGTATCAGAAAGGGATCGTGATGGACGGACGCGATATTGGCACAGTAGTTTGCCCCAATGCCGAATTGAAAATTTTCATGACGGCCTCTCCTATGGTCAGGGCGCAACGCCGTTTCGACGAACTCCG